>URTB01000212.1 GCA_900550595.1 uncultured Collinsella sp. | reverse complement strand
TGACTTGCAACTGACCGATGTTCTAACTAGCTACCAAGGGCGAAAGGAAACAGCCATGAGCAAGGAAAAAGTCGTTCTCGCATATTCCGGTGGTCTTGATACATCCGTATGTGTCAAGTGGCTCCAGGACGAGAAGAATCTCGATGTCGTTTGCGTCTGCGGCAACGTGGGCCAGGAGGAGACCGGCCTGGATGCCAAGAAGCAGAAGGCGCTCGACCTGGGCGTTCTCGATTGCCAGGTGCTCGACCTGCGCGACGAGTTCTCCGATGAGTTCCTGACTAAGGCCATCGCCGCAAATTCCATGTACGAGAACAAGTACCCGCTGCTCTCCGCTCTGTCTCGCCCGCTGCTCGCCAAGAAGCTTGTCGAGGTCGCTCACGGGTTTGGCGCGACCTACGTCGCCCACGGCTGCACCGGCAAGGGTAACGACCAGGTTCGTTTTGAGGCTGCGGTCAAGGCCCTCGACCCCGAGCTTAAGGTTATCGCCCCCGTTCGCGAGTGGGATCTGAAGTGCCGTCCCGACGAGGTCGCCTATGCCCACGCCCACAACGTGCCGGTTCCCGAGGGTGCCAACGACAACCCCTATTCCATCGACGACAACCTGTGGGGTCGTGCCATTGAGTGTGGCCACCTGGAGGACCCCTGGAATGAGCCGCTCGACGACGCCTGGGTTATGACCAAGAATCCCGAGGACACGCCCGACACCCCGACGTATACCGAGATTGAGTTTGAGGTCGGCAAGCCCGTCGCCGTCGACGGCAAGAAGATGAAGCTCTCCGAGATCGTCATCGCCCTCAATAAGATTGCGGGCGACAACGGCTTTGGCCGTCTCGACCTGGTCGAGGATCGTCTGGTGGGCCTCAAGAGCCGCGAGTGCTATGAGGTTCCCGGCGCCCTGACGCTCATTACCGCCCATAAGGCACTCGAGGACATTTGCGTTGAGGGCGACCTGCTCAAGACTAAGATTAAGCTCGAGCAGGATTGGGCCACCGCCGTGTACAACGGCCAGTGGTACAGCCCACTCAAAAACGCGCTCGACGCCTTTATGGCCGACACCCAGAAGTTCGTGACCGGCACCGTCCGTCTGAAGTTCTTTAAGGGCAACTGCCATGTCGTCGGCCGCAAGAGCCCCTTCAGCCTCTACGACTACGGTCTGGCCACCTACGACCGCGACACCACGTTTGACGAGAAGGCTAGCGCTGGCTTTATCGAGATCGATACGCTGTCGCTCAAGACGTGGGCTAAGGTCCAGGGTCCCAGCTCTGCTGCCGCCCAGGCTTAAGCCTCCCTTTCCTTGGTATTCGCGCGGCCCATCCGCGTGATACATAACGGGCGCACGGGGTCCCTACCTTTCGTTATGCTTGCTGACACTTCTTAACATCGGTGGCCCCTACGTTCCGCCCGCGTATTTGATGCCGCGTCTGCGGCTGAGTCCGAGCCCCGCCGGGGTTATCCGGCGGGGCTCCTTCTATCAATTTGGCGGCTCTGCGCCTATATATATGAGGAGTATCCATTATGTTCCATGCTATCGCGCATGCTTTACTTGCCCTCGTGCCCGAGTTCGATGCTGCAAAGGTCGAGGACGTCCCTATGAGCCTGAAGGCCTGGATCGATGATTCGCAGGGCAACATCCGGAGGGAGACGTTGGGCGCCAAGTGCATGGTGCGTCACTTCTTTGCAAATTAGCTACATGGCCCAGCGCACGGCAGGGAGTGTGTAAAACTAGCGGTTGAAAAATCGCTTTAGCGACAGGGCGCATTGCTTTGGGCGCTTGTTTTGGTATTTGGAGAAAGGAGACGGTTCCATGGCTCTTTGGGGCGGTCGTTTTGAGGCGGGCGTGGCCGAGGTCACGCAGGAGTTTGGCGCGTCGCTGCCGGTCGACAAACATCTCTATAAGCAGGATATCGCCGGATCTAAGGCACATGCCAAGATGCTGGCGGCCCAGGGCATTATCAGCGCCGAGGACGAGCAGGCGATTGCCGAGGGTCTGACCGCAATCGAACAGGATATCGATGCCGGCAACTTCACCTTCGATATCAACGACGAGGACATTCATATGTCCATCGAGAGCGAGCTGACGCGTCGCATCGGCGAGGCTGGTAAGCGCCTGCATACCGGGCGTTCGCGCAACGACCAAGTTGCGACCGATACGCGCCTGGGCGTCAAGGCGCTGGCCAAGGAGCTCATGGAGGCCAATCTTGAACTGCGTCATGTGCTGGTGGATGCGGCTAAAAAGTACGACAAGGTGATTCTGCCGGGTTACACGCACATGCAGCATGCTCAGCCCGTGCTGCTGTCGCACCATCTGCTGGCGTATTCCTGGATGTTCGTGCGCGACTTTACACGCCTGAAGGTCGCCTTTGATGCTGCCGACAACTGCCCGCTGGGCGCTGCCGCGCTTGCCGGTACGAGCTATCCGCTCGATCGTCAGATGACGGCCGCCGAACTTGGCTTTGCGGGCGTGATCCCCAACTCGCTCGATGCGGTTTCCGACCGTGATTTCCTCCTCGACCTGCATTACGCCGGCTCCGTCATGGCGATGCACTTGTCGCGTCTTTCCGAGGAGATCGTGCTGTGGTCGAGCTCCGAATTTGGCTTTATCACGCTTTCCGACTCCTACTCCACTGGCTCGTCCATCATGCCGCAGAAGAAGAACCCCGATTTTGCCGAGCTTATCCGCGGCAAGAGCGGCCGAGTCTATGGCAACCTGGTGCAGCTGCTCGTGACCATGAAGGGCCTGCCGCTCGCTTATAACAAGGACTTGCAGGAAGACAAGGAGGGCGCCCTCGATACTGCCCATACGCTCATGCAGTGCCTGTCCGTTATGGCCGGTATGATTTCGACCTGGACCGTCAACGAGGATGCCATGGCGCGCGAGTGTGG
>URTB01000211.1 GCA_900550595.1 uncultured Collinsella sp. | reverse complement strand
CTTGTTGCGCCGCCCTCCCAGGGCGGCATTTTTTATGTCATGCCCTTACAGTTGTACCTTGCACTTTACGCTATCAAAGTGCTTGCTGCAAAAACGTTACTGGGGGGCATCTATGGCACCAGCACTGTCCGATCTTCAACCGCAATCAGCGCCCAAGGCCACCGCGGCGGCGCAGGCCGCTATCGGTGACGGTCTTGTTGCAGAAGCTCAGGCTTTTGCAGACGAGCTCGCTGCGTGGCGACACGATTTACACCAGATGCCCGAGCTGGGTAACAACCTTCCGCAGACGTCCGCCTTTATCCAGGCGCGTCTGGACGAGATGGATATTCCCTATGCCGTGCTTGTCGACGGCTCCTGTGTCGTTGGCCTTATCGGTGCCGGCGCGGCAGCTGCTGCTCGGGGTAACGGTACGTGCACGGACAAGCAGGCCGGTACGGTCATCATGCTCCGCGGCGACATGGATGCCCTTCCCGTTGCCGAGGAATCCGGCGAGCCCTTTGCATCCACCAATGGCTGCATGCATGCTTGCGGTCACGATATGCACGCGACGGCGCTGCTTGGTGCGGCTCGTATGCTCAAGGCCCGCGAGTCCGAGCTTCTCGACGCCAACGCCACGGTTAAGTTGCTGTTCCAGCCGGGCGAGGAAACCTTTGAGGGTGCCCGTGCTGCCATCGTCGACGGTTTGCTGCAGAGCCCACGCCCCCAGGCCGCCTTTGCCATGCATGTCAATAGCCAGTCGCCGCTTGGCCTGGTGCTCTACGGCAGCCCGGCGCTCTCGGGCGTGTACGGTTTTCGCGTCACGCTTCAGGGCAAGGGCGGCCATGGCTCGAGCCCCGAGATCTGCATCGACCCCATCACGGCCGGCGTCCATGTGCACCTCGCGCTTCAGGAGCTCATCTCCCGCGAGGTGCCGGCGGCCAAGGAGGTCGCACTGACTGTCGGTAAGTTCGCCGGCGGTCAGGCCTCAAATGTCATCCCCGACACTTGTATGCTCGAGGGAACGCTGCGCGGCTTCGACGTCGAGCTCATGGAGCACCTCAAGACCCGCATCGCGGAGGTCGTCAAAGGCGTTGCCACGACCTATCGTACGCCGGCGAATATCGAGACGCTCTCGGATGTTCCCCCGCTCGTACTCGATGACGATATGACGCAGGCGTCGCTTGGCTACGTGGGCGCGGTGCTGCCCAAGTCCGCCTTCTTGCCACTGTTCCACGCCATGGCGAGTGAGGACTTCGCGTTGATCTCGAGTGAGATCCCGAGTGCGTACTTTACCGTGGGCGCTGCCGTGACTGATACGGACGAGCATTTTGCTCAGCATCATCCCAAGGCACGTTTTAGCGATGCCGAGCTTCCCCTTGGCGCCGCGGCTTATGCGGCAGTCGCTTTGGGCTACATCGCCGACCACCGGTAGCACCCAATCTTGCTACTCGTTTGTTTAAAAAGGAGCAGTATGTCCCAGCAGCGTAAGTTCTTCCCCGGCTGGCTCGTGGTGGCTTCCGGCTTTGTCATCATGGCCACGTGCTACACGATTTTCGTTAACTGCATGAGCCTGTTTCAGCCGCTCGTCGTCAGCGACCTGGGCATCACGCTTGCGCAGTACAACATCTCCAACGCCATCTCCACCGTGGTGAGCGTTATCGGCTCACTTGTGATCGGTCATGTTGCCGATAAAGTAAGCGGTCGCGTTTTGGGCTCCCTCACTGTAATCGCCACCTCTGCCGTTCTTGCCGGCATGAGCCTTGTCGGTGAACTGTGGCAGGTCTACGTGCTCTTTTCTGTTTGCCCCGTTCTGTTTGTGGCCGCCCTGGAAGCCGAATAGATGCTCGTACCATCATTCGGTTTCCAAGGCGGTCACGGGCCTACGAAATGATCCGTTTTCCTCCGTCCCCAACAGATCACGTGATCCGAAGGGGACGGAGGAAAGCGGATCGCAAACAGCGGCGGTGCGTCAGGCCGAACGAGTCCCCATACCCTCGTTCGGTCAGACGCACCGCCGCTGTTTGTGTTTGTGCCGTATAATGTCCACTACCTATGACGCGATACAAAAGAAAGGTGTTTGCCCATGCAGGCACAGAAGGCGGAGGGAACCCGCGACCTTATCGGCGCCGAGATGCGCGCCTGGCAAAAGATGCAGCAGATTGCTGCCGGCGTGTTCGAGCCGTTTGGCTTTAAGCCCATCGAGACGCCCGCGATCGAGCAGGTTGACGTGTTTGTCCACGGTATCGGCCAGTCGACCGACGTCGTGCGCAAGGAGATGTTCCGCGTGTTTAGCGGCGCCAACCTGGAGCGCGTCTTTACCGAGGGCACCGACACCAAGCTTAAGCCCAAGCAGCGCCTGGCCCTTCGTCCCGAGGGCACGGCCGGTGTGGTGCGCGCCGTCGTGGAGAACAACCTAGTGCCCCAGGGCTCCACGCCGTTTAAGGCGTACTATGCCGAGGCCATGTTCCGTGGCGAGCGTCCCCAGAAGGGTCGCCTGCGCCAGTTTCACCAGGTGGGCATCGAGTGGCTCGGCGCTCCCGATCCGGCGGCAGACGCCGAGTGCATCATCATGCTCATGGAGTTCTACAAGCGCCTGGGCTTCGACCTTTCCAAGCTTCGTCTGCTCATCAACTCGATGGGTGACGCCCAGTGCCGTCCTGCTTATCGCGAGCAGGTCAAGCAGTTCATCCTCGATCACGCAGACGAGATGTGCGATGAGTGCCGCGAGCGCGCCGAGCTCAACCCGCTGCGTGCCTTTGACTGCAAGAACGACCATTGCCGCGAGATCATGGCCGAGGCTCCGCTGATGGGTGACAACCTGTGCGACGAGTGCCGCGAGCACTACGAGCAGGTCAAGCGCTATCTGGATGCCGCCGGTATCGAGTATGTCGAGGATCCCACCTTGG
>URTB01000210.1 GCA_900550595.1 uncultured Collinsella sp. | reverse complement strand
GCGTCGGTAAGGACCACAAAGACAAACGCCATGATCACGATGATGATGTCGAGCAGCGTCATCCACATCATGGAGTCGCCGTCCACGTCGTCGCGCGCATAGCCAATGCCCTGGTTGGAATCGGCGTCGATGAGGTCATCCACGCGCGCATCGGCATCGGTGAGCGCCTCTACCATATCCTGCTCGGCATCGGTGCGATCTGCGGTGGAGAGATCGCGATCGGTAAAGGTGAAGGAGTAGGTGTAGGCGGGTGCGCCGCCGGCATCCTCGAGCGCGGCAAAGCCCGCGTCGGTGACCTCGGCCACGCCATAGGTGATGGTGTTCACCGTAAAGTCCGAATTGTTAAGGAACAGCGCCTGGCTATCGGGCTGGGTCATGATGCCGCAGATGGTGTAGGTTCGGCCCTCGAGCTCGACTTTATCGCCCACGGACAGGTTGTTATTGGTGGCAAAGACGCGGTCGATTGCCACCTCATCGTCCGTCTTGGGCTCCTTGCCCTCACAGTAGGACGCGATATCGACCTTGGTGCGGTGCGCATAGGTGCGCAGCGTGCGCTTGGTGCCGTCGTCGCCGGCGGTCTTTTTGATGATGGCGTCGATGGAGAAATTCTTGTAGAGCGCGACGCCGCCGACGTCACTGGCGGCATCCTCGGCAGCCTTGAGCTGGTCTTTGGTGGCCTCGAAGGAAGTGGTCACGCGGCCGTCCTCGATCGTGTACGCATCGCGCATGTCGTCGATAAGGCAGCCGATGGAATGCGCTGCGAGCAAAAAGCCCGAGGTAAGGGCGATGCTTCCGCACATAAGCAAAAAGATGCCCAGGTACTTGCCGATATTGCGGCGCAGCTCGCGCGGGAGACGTTTTGTGAGAGGTGTCATGGCGCCGCCTACCAATCGAGCTCGGCGGCCGCGACGGGCGACTCGTTGAGCTCATCCTCGACGATGCGCCCGTCGCGCAGGCGCAGCACGCGATTGGCCATGCGCGCGATGGCGGCATTGTGGGTGACAATGATGATGGTGCAGCCGTAGGTGCGGTTGACATCCTCCATGAGCTGCAAGATTTCCTTGGACGTCTTGTAGTCGAGCGCGCCCGTGGGCTCGTCGCACAGCAGCAGGCCCGGGTTTTTGACGAGCGCGCGGCCGATGGCACAGCGCTGCTGTTGGCCGCCCGAGACCTGGCGCGGGAACTTGTTGCGGTGCTCGTAGAGGCCCAGTGAACGCAGCAGGTCGTCGACATTGAGGGGCTTTTTGGACAGGTGTGCCGTGACCTCGATGTTTTCCTTGATGGTGAGATCGGGCACCAGGTTGTAAAACTGGAAGACAAAGCCCAGCTCACGGCGGCGATACTCGCCCAGGTCGGTAGGCTTGAGCACCGTGAGGTCGCAGCCGTCCACCAGAATAGAGCCGGCGTCGGCATCCTCCAGGCCGCCGATTAGGTTAAGAAACGTCGACTTGCCCGAACCCGAAGGTCCCAGCATGACGCAGATCTCTCCGCGGTTGATGGACGTGTCGATGCCGTCGAGCACCGTCAGGCATGCATCACCGTCGCCATAGTGCTTTTTGAGATCCTTAACCTGGACGTAGGCTTTCTGCGTTGCCATGGTATCCCCCATTGTTAGCCTCATACTACTTTATGAGCGTAATAGTAAACCTTGGCGAACTATTTTGGAGCGAGGCTTGGGATTTATTTCAGACTGGTCATTGGGGACGCTCTTAAATGACTAGGTGGCTAGGCGCGGGATTTAGCGCGTGCGAGGGCCAGGCCTGCGGCGGCAATGGCCACGGCAAAGAGTGCCGTTACGCCCAGGTCGCAGGCGATGTCGCCCAGCACGGCGGACGTCAGGTCCGCGGCGAGCGCCTTGCTGATCGCGTCGTTCACCCAGTATGTCGGCACAAAGTGCGCCACGGTCTGCACGGCCGATCCCATGAGCGACAGCGGCATCCAGGCGCCGCCCAAAAACGTCATGAGCATGCCGAGCAGGTTGCCCACGCCGTTGAGCAGCTCCTCGCGCGCACCCAGGCTCGAAAGGGCAAAGCCAACGGCCAGAGGCGTGCACGCAAGGGCAAACGTCGCCGCCAGCGCCAGGCACACACGGCCCACGCCGACCTCGGCGACCGCGCCGGCAAAGCCCACGACGCCCATCATGCTCGACACAAACCAGATGCAGACGGTGAGCACGGCGGCGGCCGCAAACACGGCAAGCGAACGCCGGCGCTCGGAGATTGGGCCGGCATCCATACGACGCACGCGCTCGGGCTCGTTCATGCCCGAGAACACCAGCCCCACCGACACGATGACCGACGAGATAATCGCGTACGCGCCAAAGTTGAAGTACGACTCGAGCGTGGCGGCGGCGGTCGAGTCAACCTTGACCTGCTCGATCTCGACCTTGGCACGCTTCGCGGCCGCATGATCGGCAGCCTTGGCGACGTCACCGTTGGAGGCAGTGGGCTCAAGCGCCGCCGCAGCGCCCGCGAGCGAGATCCAGCGCGAGGCCTCGGCAGACGAAAGCGCCGCCGCCATGGTGCCGGCACCGTAGGTCACATCGAGCTTGGGCAGGGACTCCCCCGCGCGGGCAGCTGCAACGAGGTCGTCCTCAAACCCCTCCGGGATAAAGAACACGCAGTCGGCGCTACCCTTGGCGCTGTTGCTCTTGGAAAGCGCATCCGCAAGATCGTACGTATCGTCGCCGATGCCCGTGACCAGCTCAAAGCGCGAACCCAGATGCTTGGTAAGCGCACGCGAAAGGTCGCTGTCGTCGCGGTCGACCACGATCACGTTGGCATCGTAGGGCTTGTACTCGGTGAGCTGCGACGAGTTCCAGCTCACCGATGCCGCGATAAACACACCCATGAGCGAGATGAACACCGTATAGATAAGCAGATAGAGCGGGTGTGCGAGCGCCATGCGAAGCGCAGTCTTAAAGGTGCTCATAGCGGCTCCTTCCAAAG
>URTB01000209.1 GCA_900550595.1 uncultured Collinsella sp. | reverse complement strand
GGCGAGGGCGTGCCTCCCGCGGTCTCCAACTCCTTCAACGTCATGATTCCGATGCTGCTTAACCTCGCGGTCTTCGCTCTTGCCGCAGCCCTGCTCGCCGTGTGCGCCGGCACCGATCTGTGCACCATCATCTCCACGTGCATCTCCAACCCGCTCAAGAGCATCATGAACGCCGGTCCGTGGGCTGTTATCCTCATCTACACCCTTGCTAACCTGCTGTTCTGCGTCGGTATTCACCAGTCCACCATCTCTGGCGCTACCGTCGAGCCGATCCTGACCATGCTCATCGTCGACAACATGGCTACCTTTGCCGCCGGTGGCACCATCCAGCCCGATCACTACATGAACATGCAGATCGTTAACAGCTTCGCCCTCATCGGCGGCTCGGGCTGCACCCTCATGCTCCTGCTCGACACGCTCCTGTTCTCCAAGAACAAGGCTTCCGAGACCGTTTCCAAGATGGCTATCCTGCCTGGTCTGTTCAACATCAACGAGCCGGTTATCTACGGTTACCCCATCGTGTACAACCTGCCGCTCATGATCCCGTTCGTTCTTCTTCCCGATCTGTTCATCGGCATCACCTATGGCCTTACCTGCGCAGGCATCATCAGCCCCTGCATCGCCCAGGTGCCCTGGACCATGCCTCCCGTCATCAATGCCCTGCTCGCTACGGGCTTTGACTGGCGCGCCGGCGTGTGGCAGGCTATCGAGATTGTCATTGGCATGGCCGTCTACCTGCCCTTTATGAAGATTTCCGAGAAGGCAATCGCCAAGCAGGAGGCTTTCGCCGAGTAGAACGCCTAACGTTCGTCCCTTTCACCTTTGCGGGCGCCGGTACGCGGTGCCGGTGCCCGCAGCTCTCTCCCTTGTGTAAAGATGCAGGGGGGTGGGCACAATAGCCGCAAGGAATACAACCAGTTGTCGTCTGCGCGCCGCGCAGTTATAAGGAGGAAACCATGAAGAAGATCATGCTCTGCTGCAATGCCGGTATGTCCACGAGCCTGCTGGTCCAGAAGATGCAGGCCGAGGTTGCAAACCGTGGTCTGGATATTGAGGTCGAGGCTCGTCCCATGAACGAGGCCCACGATCACCTGGACGAGTGCGACATGTTGCTGCTTGGTCCGCAGATCGGCTACACCAAGGACGATTTTGAGAAGGAGGCCGCCGGCCGCTTCCCGGTCGAGGTTATCAACATGGTCGACTACGGCCGCATGAACGCTGCCGGCATCATCGACCACTGCGTCAGCGTGATGGGCTAGGTGCTCTGCATGGAGGATATGAACGAACTGCAGATGACCTGCTTTGAGATCATCAGCTACGTCGGTACCGCCAAGAGCATGTACATCAATGCCGTGCAAAAGGCCAAGGAGGGCGATTTTGACGCCGCCGAGGAGCTTATCAAGCAGGGCGACGAGGCCTATAACGGTGGCCACGATGTTCACATGGGGCTTCTGAAGAAGGAGGCCAACGGCGAGCGTAACGGCGAGGCCCCGTTGATTTTGCTGCATGCCGAGGACCAGATGGCCGGCACCGAGACCATGCGCGTCATGGCGACGGAGCTCATCGAGGTTCACAAGCAGCTGCAGGCACTTCAGGCCTAGTCGGCGTTATCGCCGCGACGGACCGTGCGGTCCAACAGACAACATAGTCCCTTTGACGGGCGCCGGGAGCCTCCGCCTCCCGGCGCCTTTATTTTTGGGGATGGTCTTGCGCGGCCTGTTGGGCAGCCAATTGCGTTACCCCAGATAAAACCTGCCAAAACAAACCTGTCCCTTTTTGGTAGGTTTTTGCCTTTAGAGCGGTACCATACAGGCAATGTTTAAACGAGAAAGGTGGGCTCCCATGGAACCTAAGCAGTACTACATCGGCATCGACGTCGGCGGCACTTCGGTTAAGGAGGGCCTGTTCGACGAGGACGGCAACCTGCTTGCCAAGGCCAGCGTGCCCACGCCTCCTATCGTTGACGCTGCGGGCTTTGCCGCGGTGACCGAGGCTATCGACCAGGTGGTCGCCAAGGCACAGATTCCGCGTGCCTTTGTGGCGGGCATTGGCCTGGCCGTTCCGTGTCCCATCCCGGCGTCGGGCGATGCCAAGGTCAAGGCCAACATTGCCATTAACCTGCCCGAGCTGAGGGTCGCCATTCAGAAGCACTGCCCCGATGCGGTCGTTAAGTATGAGAACGATGCCAACGCCGCTGCCATGGGCGAGGCCTGGCTCGGTTCTGCCAAGGGCGTGCAGAACGTGGTGATGGTCACCATCGGTACCGGCGTGGGCGGCGGCGTTATCGTTAACGGCGACGTGGTATCGGGCGTTGTGGGCGCCGGCGGCGAGATTGGCCACATGTGCCTGAACCCGGCCGAGGAGCGCACCTGCGGCTGTGGCGGCCATGGCCATCTGGAGCAGTATTCCAGCGCCACCGGCGTGGTGAGCAACTACCTTGCCGAGTGCAAGAAGGCGGGCGTCGAGCCCATTGAGCTCACCGGCCCCTCCGATTCCAAGGACGTGTTCCAGGCCTGCCGCGAGGGCGACAAGCTTGCGCTGGCCGCAGCCGACACCATGGCCGACTACCTTGGCCGCGCCCTGGCGCTTATCGCCAACGTGGTCGACCCCGAGATGTTCCTGATCGGTGGCGGCGCGTCTGCCTCGGCCGATGTTTATCTCGACAAGGTTCGCGAGCACTTTAAGCAGTACGCGCTCTCTGCCTCGCGCGAGACGCCCATTAAGGTCGCTTCGCTCGGAAACGACGCCGGCATCATCGGTGCCGCCTACGTAGCCCTGCGCGCCGCCGGTAAATAGTCGGTGCAGGAGGGCGGTGGTACAAGGGGGCAGACTTCGCCCCCAGGCTCGCCCCAAATTGCGCCGCGGCCCTTGCGTCTCATAAGGTTCGGCGCCAGCGTGCTACCATAGCTACGTCCAAGTACACATATCAAGTGGAGGATATCCATGGC
>URTB01000208.1 GCA_900550595.1 uncultured Collinsella sp. | reverse complement strand
GCGTGCTACCATAGCTACGTCCAAGTACACATATCAAGTGGAGGATATCCATGGCAAACGTTCTTGTCTTTGGTCACCAGAACCCCGATAACGACGCCATCATGAGCGCCGTCGTCCTGTCCCAGCTGCTCAACCAGGTTGAGTATGCCGGCAACACCTACGAGGCCTGCGCCCTGGGTCAGCTTCCGGCAGAGTCCGCCAAGCTGCTCGCCGACGCCGGCATCGCCGAGCCCCGCGCGATCGAGTCCGTCGAGGCCGGTCAGCTCGTCGTCCTCACCGACCACAACGAGTCTGCCCAGTCCGTCGCCGGCCTTAAGGACGCCACGGTCTTTGGCGTTGTCGATCATCACCGCATCGGCGACTTCGAGACCGCCGGCCCGCTGCACTACATCTGCCTGCCCTGGGGTTCCAGCTGCACCATCGTCACCAAGCTCGCCGGCGTGCTCGGCGTTGAGCTTTCCGACGTCCAGGCCAAGCTGCTGCTCTCGGCCATGATGACCGACACGCTTATGCTCAAGAGCCCCACCACCACCGATGTCGACCGCGCCGTCGCCGCCAAGCTCGGCGAGCAGGTGGGCGTCGACCCGGTCAAGTTTGGCATGGAGGTCTTCCTCACCCGTCCGTCCGGCTCCTTCACCGCAGCCGAGATGGTCGGCAACGACATCAAGATGTTCGAGCCCGCCGGCAAGAAGCTGCTCATCGGCCAGTACGAGACCGTCGACAAGAGCCGTGCGCTTGGCATGATTGACGAGATTCGCGAGGCCATGCGCGCCTACGCCGCCGAGAAGGGTGCCGACGGCATTGTTCTGTGCATCACCGACATTATGGAGGAGGGCTCGCAGGTCCTGCTCGAGGGCGAGACCGAGGCCGCTCAGAAGGGCCTGGGCATTGCCGACGAGCACGACGGCGTCTGGATGCCGGGCGTCCTCTCCCGTAAGAAGCAGGTCGCTGCCCCCATCATGGCCGCCTGCTAGGTTCTTTTGACCAAATGCCACGACCGGATCGCGGACGCCCCGCGCTCCGGTCGTTTTTTGTGCATGCGCCGCGTCGTCTCTTGGACAGGCGTGCCCGTGCCGTTGAGCAAATAATGTTCAACCTGTGGTTCCGCTTTTCGGCCACGCCTGCGTGCTTGTCGTGCAGGGTAGGCTAGATGCAAGCGTAATACGTTAGAGCGCGGCGCCGCCACTTGGGCGGGCCGTGCTTTTTTAAGACGGGAGCTTTCCCGTGAAAGGAGCCGCCCATGGCAGCAACCGAGCAGCTGTTCAACGTCCGTGAGCGCAAGCGCTTTGAACGCCACGACATTTGGGAGCGCATCGCCGAGAACGGCACGATTTCCGCCGCGGTTATGGTCATCGCCGCCATCGCCGCCGTCATTTGCGCCAATACCGATGCCTACGAGGCCATCCATCACTTTTTGGAGACCCCGCTGTATGTGGGTCTGGGCAACCTTACGGCCGGTCTTACCGTTGAACTTTTCGTCAACGACTTCCTCATGGCGATTTTCTTTTTGTTGGTGGGCATTGAGCTTAAGTACGAGATGACGGTCGGCGAGCTCAAGAATCCGCGTCAGGCCATGCTTCCCATGCTGGCGGCCGTGGGCGGCGTCGTCGTTCCCGCCTGCATCTACCTGATCTTTAACCATGCCGGCGCCCGCAACGGTTGGGCCATCCCCATGGCAACCGATATTGCCTTTGCGCTGGGCGTGCTGTCGCTTTTGGGCAACCGCGTGCCCAACGGCGTGCGCGTGTTCTTCTCGACGCTCGCCATCGCCGATGACCTCATCTCCATCGCCGCCATCGCCATCTTCTACGGTCAGAGCCCCAATCCGTTTTGGTTGGGCGCCGCCGCGCTGGTGACCTGCGCGCTCGTGTGGCTCAACAAGACGCAGCATTACCGCCTCGCCCCGTATTCGGTACTGGGCCTGCTGTTGTGGTTCTGCATGTTCAAGAGCGGTGTACATGCCACGCTCGCCGGCGTCATCCTGGCCTTTACCATTCCGGCCAAGTGCGGCGTCAAGCTCGATAGCCTCACCGATTGGTTGGGCGAGTGCGTGCCGCTGCTCGATGACCGCTACGACGACGAGGCACACATCCTGGGCCAGCATGACTTTACCGTCTCGACCACCAGGGTCGAGCGCGTCATGCACCGCGTGACCCCGCCGCTCATCCGCATGGAGCGTCTGATCTCCACGCCGGTCAACTTTGTGATTCTGCCGATCTTTGCGTTCGTGAACGCACAGGTTCGCCTAGTGGGTGTGGATATGAGCACGCTGCTCACCGACCCGGTGACGCTCGGCGTGTACTTTGGCATGCTGCTGGGCAAGCCGATCGGCATCTTTGGCATGACGTTTGCCCTGGTTAAGTTTAGGGTCTGCGAGCTGCCGCATAACGTTAACTGGCACATGATTGCCGGTGTGGGCATTCTGGGCGGCATCGGCTTCACCATGTCGATCCTCATCAGCGGCCTTGCCTTCCCGACGGCCCAGTTTGAGGTTCTGGCTGCCAAGGCCGCCATCCTTGCCGGTTCGGTCACCGCTGCCGTGCTCGGTATGATCTACATGAGCGTGGTCTGCAAACACCCCGCGCCCAAGGACGAGTAAGAGCACATACAAGTTTGAAAACGCCGCCTGTGAACACCATCACAAGCGGCGTTTTAGTCATTGGGGACGTTCTTAAACGACTAGGTTTATTCCACCGTTCCGTAGACGGCGCCCCAGCCGTGGGCGGCAAGGGCGGAGTTGAGCTGGTCGCAAAGCGATTGGCGGTCGTAGTAGCCGGGCGGCAATAGGTTCACGATTTCCATGAGGTCGGGCGCGAGGTCCAAGATCTCGGCCTGCACGATGAGATCCAGGCGGTCGATGGCGTGCCGGTCGTAAAATAGTCCGTCGACCAGGCGCTGCAGGTCGCCGAATTCCTCGGCCTGGAACGATCCGTACTCCATAGTGCCTCCTTGGGCGC
>URTB01000207.1 GCA_900550595.1 uncultured Collinsella sp. | reverse complement strand
GACCGCCTGCCGCGAGGACAGCTACGACACCTTTAAGGAGTACAGCGCCCGCCTGCACCGCACCGGCCGTGCCGTGCGCCTGCGCGACTTGCTCGACTTTGATGCCAGCGGCCGCACTCCGGTGGCGCTCGACGAGGTCGAGCCCGCGCTCAACATCGTCCGCCGCTTTAACACCGGCGCCATGTCGTACGGTTCCATCAGCAAAGAGGCGCACGAGTGCATGGCCATCGCCATGAACCGCCTGCACGGCCGTTCCAACTCGGGCGAGGGCGGCGAGGACCCGCGTCGCGAGACCCCGCTGGCCAACGGCGACTCCAAGAACTCCGCGATCAAGCAGGTGGCAAGTGCGCGCTTTGGCGTGACGAGCCGCTACCTTTGCAGTGCCTTCGAGATTCAGATCAAGATGGCCCAGGGCGCCAAGCCCGGCGAGGGTGGCCACCTGCCCGGCAAGAAGGTCTACCCCTGGATCGCCGAGGTCCGCCAGTCCACGCCCGGTATCGGCCTGATCTCGCCTCCGCCGCACCACGACATCTACTCCATCGAGGACCTGGCAGAGCTGATCTTTGACCTTAAGAACGCCAACCCCGGCGCGCGCGTGTCGGTCAAGCTGGTCAGCGAGGCCGGCGTCGGCACCATCGCCACCGGTGTGGCCAAGGGTGCTGCCGACAAGATCTTGATCAGCGGCCACAATGGCGGCTCGGGTGCCGCTGCACGTGATTCCATTTGGCACGCCGGCCTGCCGCTGGAGCTTGGCCTTGCCGAGGCCCAGCAGACACTGCTGCAAAACGGCCTGCGCTCACGCGTGGTGCTCGAGGCCGACGGCAAGCTCATGGACGGCACCGATGTTGCCGTCGCCTGCTTGCTGGGCGCCGAGGAGTTTGGCTTTGCGACCATGCCGCTCATCTCCATGGGCTGCCTCATGCAGCGCGACTGCCAGCAGGATACCTGCCCGGCCGGCATCGCCACGCAAAACTGCCGCCTGCGTCGCGGCTTCCGCGGTAAGCCCGAGCACGTTGAGCACTTTATGCTCTTTGTTGCCGAGCAGCTGCGCGAGGTCATGGCGAGCCTGGGCTTCCGCACCGTCGACGAGATGGTCGGCCATCCCGAGTGCTTACGCCAGATCGAGGTGCCGGGCAACCGCAAGGCCAACCTGCTCGATCTGTCTCCCGTGCTGGCGAGCGCGACCTGTGAGTTCGGTGCCCATATTCCGGGCGCCGACGGTCGCCACTTCCTTCCGCAGATGGCCGCGGACAGCGAGCTCGACAAGACGCTCGACTCCACGTTGTTTGTGCCCTATACGGCCGATGCCCGTGCGCACCTGCGTCCGATTCGCTTCCGCGCCGATATCGCCAACGTCAACCGCTGCGTGGGCACCATCCTGGGCAACGCGGTGACCAAGGCGCATCCCGAGGGCCTGCCCGCCGGCTCCATCACCATCGATTGCGATGGTTCGGCCGGTCAGAGCTTTGGCGCGTTCCTGCCGCGCGGCATTACGCTCAACGTGTGCGGCGACGCTAACGACTACTTTGGCAAGGGCCTTTCGGGCGGTGAGGTGTCGGTGCGCCCCAACCCGCATGCGACCTACAAGTTCGACGAGAACATCATCGTGGGCAACGTTGCGTTCTTTGGCGCCACGAGCGGCCGCGGCTTCATTAACGGTCTTGCCGGTCAGCGTTTTGCCGTGCGCAACTCCGGTGCCACCGTGGTGGTCGAGGGTTGCGGCAACCATGGCTGCGAGTACATGACGGGCGGTCTGGCGCTCATCCTGGGCGAGGTCGGGCAGAATTTTGCCGCCGGCATGACGGGTGGCGTGGCCTATGTCTTTGACCAGTACGGCACGCTCGATGCCCGTGTGAACCACGAGAGCGTTGAGCTCAAGGCCCCGACGGCCGGCGAGCTGGCGCAGATTCGCGCGCTCATCCAAGAGCACGTGGATGCGACGCAGAGCCCGCGCGGCATTAAGCTGCTCTACAGCTTTGAGACGATGAGCAAGCACTTTGTGAAGGTCATTCCGACCGAGTACGAGCGCGTGCTGGCGATTGTCGCTGCGGCCGAGGCCGTGGGCAAGACGCATGCACAGGCAGAGGAGCTGGCGTTTGACATTGTGACCGGTCGCGCGAGCGCCGCGGATGTCGCTCGCTTCGATGTCACGGGCGCTGCGTCCGTGGCTGCCAGCTCTGTTGCTTCGAACAAGAAGGAGGCGTAAGTGCCATGGGCAAGCCCGGTGCTTTTCTTGATATCGATCGCGTGACCCACGAGCTGCGCCCTGTGGAGGAGCGTAGCCGCGATTTCGATCCGCTGTACGTGGAGCTCGACGACGATGCGCGCCGCGCCCAGGCGAGCCGCTGCATGATTTGCGGTGTGGCGTTTTGCCAGATGGGCGCGAGCTTTGGCAAGGCACGCCCGAGCGGCTGCCCGCTGCATAACCTGATTCCTGAGTGGAACGAGCTAGTGTATCGCGGTCGTTGGGACGAGGCTGCCGAGCGCTTGTCGCTCACCTCGCCCATGCCCGAGTTTACGAGCCGTGTGTGCCCGGCGCTGTGCGAGGCCGCATGCAACCTGGGTTCGGTCGACGGCAAGCCCACGACGATTCACGATAACGAGCGCGCGATCAGCGACCATGAGTGGGCAAATGGCGGTCCGCGTCGCTTTGAGCCGGCAGGGGAGGGCGCACCCTCGGTTGCCGTGGTGGGCTCCGGCCCGGCTGGCCTGGTGGCTGCATGGGAGCTCGCGCGTCGCGGTGCCCGCGTGACGGTGTTTGAGCGTGACGACCGCCCGGGCGGCCTGCTCATGTACGGCATTCCCAACATGAAACTCGAGAAGTCTGTGGTCGAGCGTCGCGTGGCGCTCATGCGCGAGCTGGGTATCGTCTTTGAGCTGGGCGCTGACGTTACGAACCCTGCAGTGGCGGCCAAGCTCAATGGCTTTGACGCCGTCGTGGTGGCTGCCGGCGCTCGTGC
>URTB01000206.1 GCA_900550595.1 uncultured Collinsella sp. | reverse complement strand
CGGCTTCGGTTGGCAGCATCTCCTGAAACGCATAGGTCCCGTTAATGATGCGCGAGCGTATTTCTCGGTAGATTCCTTCGTATATCGCTTTTGGCATGACTTCACCTCTAATGAATATGTATGGCTAGGCAGCATAGCATTTCTTAAAGTTGTTTAAACCGATTATCGGCAAAGCGACAGGATTTAACCGTTGACGGTTTCTGTCGCGCCCAAACCGGTTTCGCTCAAAACTGCCGGTACGACAATCGTCTGGTCCTCTACAATGAATCCATTGTTTAAACGTTTCACCACGCGCAACGCGCCTCGATATACGGGAGGCAGAACATGCTGCAAAAAATCCAACGCTTTGGCGGGGCAATGTTCGCGCCCGCCATGTTGTTTTCCATATCGGGCCTTATGGTCGGCGTCTCCGCCCTCGCAACGTCTGCGGATATCGTCGGCGACCTCGCCGTATACGGAACCCCTTGGTACGTTTTTTGGACTATCATTCAGCGCGGCTCGTGGACGGTCTTTAAGCGACTTCCGCTCCTTTTTGCCGTAGCGCTGCCCATCGGCCTTGCCCAAAAGCAACCGGCACGTTGTTGCCTCGAGGCGCTCGTGGCTTATTTTGCCTATTGCTTCTTTTTGAGCGAGATCATCAAGCTAAGCGGAGACAACCTTGGACTTAAGTACCCGTCGTCTTTGACCCCCGCTAGCGGCATTACCATCATCGACGGCATCAAGACGCTCGACACCGGCATTATCGGCCCGCTAGCGGTATCGGCAACCGTCGTCGCCATCCATGACCGCTTCTACGATGCCAAGGTCCCCGATTGGCTCGGCACCTTCTCGGGTTCCTCGCTGGTCTACCTCATCAGCTTTTTTGCCGTGTTCGCCCTTGCCGCCATCTCGGCCGCCATCGTGCCCTTCGTATACGCAGCGACCGAAACGCTGCGCCACGCACTTGTGGGCGTCGGCCCCCTCGGCGTGGGTATCTTTGCGTTTTTGGAGCGAGCACTCGAGCCCATGGGGCTGCACCACCTGCTCTACATGCCTATCTACTACGACAATTTAGTTATTAACGACGGTATCTACGCCACGTGGACCAATTTGCTTCCCATCCTCTCCCATAGCACGCGCCCCCTCAATGAGCTTGCGCCGTGGGCTGGCTTCACCGCCACCGGCTGGGTCAAGCTCTTTGGCCTTCCTGCCATCGCCGTTGCGTTCTACACCACCGCCAAGCCCGAACGCCGCGCTGGCCTCAAGGCCATCCTTCTGCCCGCCATCGTCGCTTCGGCGGTCTGCGGCGTCACCGAGCCGCTCGAGTTTCTCTTTATGTTCACCTATCCCGGGCTCTTTTTGCTCTATGCCGCCCTATCTTCCTGCCTCGCCATGGCTATGAACTTCTTTGGCGTCGTTGGCATCTTCTCGGGCGGCTTTATGGAAATGGCTGCCTTCAACTTTATCCCGCTCATGCGGGCGCATGCCGGCTCCTACCTTTTGGCACTCGGAATCGGACTCATCTTTAGCGTCATCTTCTTTCTGAGCTTTCGAGGTCTTATCCTGACCTTTGACCTTAAAACCCCGGGACGCGAGGACCATATCGCCAGCAACGCGGCGCTCTCACGCTTGACGGGAAACGACGTTGACGAAAAGCGCTCATCCAAAACCGGCGCTTCCGGCAACCAAGCCTCACAAGATCATCTCCTCGCCGAGCAGGTTGTGACGCTTCTGGGCGGCGTCTCCAACATTGTGGGCGCAACCAACTGCGCCACGCGTCTGCGCGTCGAAGTCGTGGATCCCTCCATCGTCGCGGACAATGCGACCTTTGTCGCAGCGGGTGCCAAAGGCCTCATCGTCACCGGCAAGACTGCTCAGGTAATCATCGGCATCTCGGTACCCCGCGTCAAAGAACACTTTGATCAGATTATGGGACTCGAACCGGGTTTTGCATTCGCCGCCTCGCCTTTTCATGCCGGCGATGGCGCCAAAAAGTATGGCAATGTCTGCTTCTTCGACATCGACGGTACGCTCGCCTGGCAAGATCCCAAACTTGCCCAAGAGCTCCCCGAGGGCGAGCGAGATCTTTCCCCCTATCCCAACGAGACGGTTGCACAGGCAATTCGCACGTTTGTCGCCAACGGCAACAAAGCCTTTATCTGTACGGGGCGCACCCTCAGCTGCATCCATCCCAAGCTGCTCGAACTGCCGTGGGCAGGCGTCGTGTGCCTCGCGGGCGGTTACGCCGAACTCGAGGGGCGCGTCGTGCGAAACGCTGCCATAAGCCCCGGCATGTTACAGCGCCTCGCCCCCTATCTCGAGCAATCGGGCGAGGTCATTCGCTTTGAGGGCATCGATCGCGTCGTGCGCATGAGTGCAGATGCCCCCGAGACGTACGGATACGCACGCACCGTGGGCGACGCCGTCACGCAACTTGAGCACTACAACGCCTATAAAATTCTTATGTCCACACCACTTGCCAACCGCATCGCCCAAGATGAAGAGCTTGGACCTCTGCTCTGCCTCAACGAGCTCGAGCTCGAGGTCACAGAAATCTCGCCGCGCGAGTGCACCAAACGGGCCGGAATCAAGGCTGTTCTTGACGCCCTGGGACCAGACCACGGCACCGTATATGGCATTGGCGACGCGAGCAACGACATCGCCCTCATGGAGGCGGTCGATGTTGGCATCGCCATGGGCAACGCGCCGGACTTCCTCAAGGAAAAGGCCGACTACGTAACCGACAGCTTCGACCACGACGGCGTCGTCACCGCGCTCGAACACTTTGGGCTTATCTAGCCGAGCCCCTTGCCGCGCTTGCAGCCGCAAGACTCAATCGTCTTCAACCGCCACGCTCGACGCCCCAATGTGGCAATATGTTGTCTGCATATTGCATCAATGCGACCTTCAGAAAGAATGCGAGAGCCTGTGTCCAGTCCGTTTACCAGCTTTTTAGCCCAGCACTTTGACCAGATCAACGACT
>URTB01000205.1 GCA_900550595.1 uncultured Collinsella sp. | reverse complement strand
ATATAGTTCCAGGTGTTCTCCTTGCCGGCGCGAATCTTTTCGATATTCCAAGCCGGCGCCTGCGGCGTAGAGGTTTCGATCAACTGCTCGATATAACGGTCCAGGATTTGATTGCAACCCATTGCTGTCCCCTCTGACATAAACGATAGGTGAACGTTACCCCTAGTGTAACGCGAACGGGGAATATAGGGTGAACGTTAACCCTATATTCCTCGCGAACGGCAGGCTTTTAGCGGCAAACGGCGGTGAGACCCGCGGCGATGCGATGCGCCAGGCGCTCATAGCCGGCAGGACTGTAATGCAGACCGTCCGGCATATAGAGCTCGCGGTGCTCCGGCAAAAACGGGCTGATACCGCTTTGCGCATACAGGTCAATCACCGGCACGGAGTAGCGGTCGCAGACCTCGAGCATCGCTCGCACGTAGGCGACCTGCGTCAACCCCAGGTGGTTGAGCTCGTCGCTTGCCGGGATATCCTTCTCGTGCTTGCCGCTCGTCTTGCACGGCGTCATAAACACAAGCTTTGCCTGGGGCGAGCGCGCCGTGATGGTACGGATCAGGTAATCGAGTGCACCATAGAACTCATGCACGTCCGTGCTGCCGAGCTCTCCAAGCGGCACGTTGCGGCTAAAGTCGTTGACGCCGCCAAAGACGATGTAGATATCGGCCGCATCGTCGATACCGTCAAGGCGCTCGACAAACGAATCGGTACGGTCGGCCTTGATGGCGATACGCGAGCCCTTGATGCCAAAGTTCTCGACGACCGCGCCTCCCAGCAACGCGCCCAGATGCGAAGTCCAAGAGATGTCGTTGCCGCCTGCGCCGCATCCGTTATCGCCCCATGTGGTCGAATCGCCAAAGCAGCAAATGGTCGATTCACTCAAACTCTTCGTTTCCATAATCTTCTCCTCATCCGCCCATCGGCGGTCATACAGGAACGTACCGTTTATTCGCAGCATGCCGAGGGGCTATGCACGGGCGCATTCCGCAACGTGCGAATCGAGCCATTCGATATCCTCGGCAAGATGTGTCACGCCCAGATGGTGTTCACCCGGACATACCTCGTGCCGCAGGCCATCTCTGCGACCCAGCAACTTGTAGGCATCGCGCACGATCTTGAGCTGCTCGTCAACATTTTTCAGCCCGCGCGAACCGTTCAGATGATCCTCTTCGCAGCTTTGCACCAGCAGCGGATGCGGCGCGATAAGCGAGGCAATATCGCCCATGTCGAGTAAGCGCCAAAGTCCGGGTGTGTAGTTGCAGCTGCAATTGCCATTGAGATGCAGCAGCGAATCGTCGACACCGTACAGATAGCCCGAGACAAACGCCTTGCGCACACGCGGGTCGAGTGCGGCCAGGTACAACGTCATGTAGCCGCCACCCGAAAAACCAAAGCAACCCAGGTCATCCATGGCAATGTCGCCGCGCGCCTCCAAGTAATCGATCAAGCGCATGTTGTCCCAGACGTTGAGGCCCGCGACCGTAAGACCCAGTGGCTCGGCCATACGTGCTTGATTCAGACACGTACCGCGCAGGTAGCTGTTCTCGTCATCGCCCTGACCCTTCCAGTCACGACGGTATCCCCAACCGCGCGCATCAGGGCAGACGGTCACGTAACCCATGCGTGCCAAACGCAGACCGTAGTCGTAATTGAACTTACGCACGGCATCATCGACAGCCGGCACGCCCGCAACACCGGCTACGCTTGCAGCACCCGCTCCCTGATGGCCATGCGGGCAGATATAACAGCGTTTGAGTCCCCGCTCATCAAGCTTAGGATGAGACGGCTCCAACAGGTAAAACGGCATCCACACATCGTGCTCAACCTGCAGCATCGCATGAGTACGCACAATGCCGCCGGCAACCCGCACGCGGCTGAGCTCACGAATCTCAATCGGGACGCGGTCCATAAGCGAAAGGCCCAAAACATCGTACAGACGAGTCCTGGTCGCAATCTTCCATGCCTCAAAATCTGCAGGAGTCTTGCCCGTAAAAGCAGCCGAACGCCCCTCGCGCTTCAGCCGGGCACGCAGCGCAGGTTCGTCTTCGCAGTACGTCTCGATGTGCACGGTGCGGCCGTTGGCAGACAGTTCAGCCGTCTCAACCGCATCACCGTCGCCGCCCTCGGGATCCCAGCCATCCCCACCGGCAAGCACCTGCTCGCGAGCGTACCCGGCGGCAGCCATCACATCGAGTTCATTCGCCCACGGCACCCAGCCGGTAGTATCACCCGCCGGCCCATGCAGAATCGCGCCAGCATACTGCACGCAGTTGTGTGCCGCCGGCTTATTCCAATCCCACCAGCCTTCGCGCTTGATATGTCGCCCCAGCCAGCAATCGATCAGCACAGTTTGCGCCCATTCGCGCCAAGGACGACCCAGGTAGACCGAATCCGGCGCCACGCCATCCGGAGCTGTAAACGAACAGCCGTGGAACACAAAGCCGTGCGGCTCGCCTTCGGGCGTCGACGCCGCCGTCACGTAGCCGTTCACGTCCATATCGCGGTTGAGCGAGCGAATCTCGCACCCCTGAAAGTAGGCACGCGCGCCGCCAAAGATAAAGTCGACATCGCCCTCGATCCGGCAACGTCGAAAATACTGGCGCCCCACCCGGCGCGGCGCATACTGTTTGGGTCCTATAAACCCGCCCGGTTTGGCCTCATGCGGCGGCAGCGGACCCAAAAACAGCGTGTCTTGGTGTCCCTTAATGCAGCAGGCATCGACAACCAGACGGTCGCCATCAGCATACAGGGCAATCGCCTGACCGACCTCGCGCCCATCGCCCGCATCGTTTTCGATCGTGAGGTTCTCGAGCCGTACGTCGTCGGCATCGACCAAAACGGTATAGGTCCTAAACGTGCCGAGCGTGCCGTCGACGCCCGAGCCGTCCTCCGAAGGCATCTTGGCACCCAGGCTGCCCACGATACGCACGCTGTCGGCCGTCTCTCCCTCAATCGTCACATGCGAGCGA
>URTB01000204.1 GCA_900550595.1 uncultured Collinsella sp. | reverse complement strand
TAGCCATGGTGAACAACCCTGCTATCCTGCGGGTTGACGAAGACTGATATCTCACCTCGTCGATACATACTGTCTGGCGAATCGTTTGTCAATGAATTCGGTGAACGGTAGTAAATACCGTTCAAGCGTATGTATGTATCGGTCGCCGAGCGCGGCACCTCAGTTGGGTCCGTCGGTAGGTAAGGTATATATCGTCCGCAAGTTGCGCGGGGGCAAGTCTAGGTGCTCCCGGGTAAGATTCTCTATTGATAGGAGAAGACATGGCCATCATCAACAAGGGTATGTCCAGGCGTTCGTTCCTCGGCCTCACCGGCAGCGTCGCTGCTGTCGCAGGGCTTGGTCTCACCGGCTGCGGTGGCAGCTCCAACGACGAGGGTTCCGCTTCCGGTTCCACCGATTCCGCCAACCGTGGCGGCGGCGTGATCACCGCTGGTTCCGCTTACGCTCCGTCCAGCTTCGACCCCGCCAGCACCGGCTCCGCTGTGGGCCTGGGTGCTAACTGGCACGTCATCGAGGGCCTCTATGGCATCGATTACCACGACTACAGCACCTTCAACGAGCTCGCCACCGACGATCCCAAGTCCGTGGACGACACTACCTTCGAGGTCACCATCCGCAAGGGCGCCAAGTTCTCCGATGGCACCGAGGTCACTGCTGACGACGTCGTTGCCTCCTACACCGCTTGCGCTGCTTCTGCTACCTATGCTCCGTTCTTCCAGCCCTTCGAGTCCATCGAGGCCAAGGACGCCAGCACTGTAACGGTCAAGACCAAGGTCCCCAACTTCTCCCTGCTCAAGGATCGTCTGGCCATTATCCGCGTTACCCCGGCTACCCAGGCCGAGGAGGATCGCGCTAAGCAGCCGATCGGCTCCGGCCCCTGGATGTACGACTCTATCTCCGATACCGAGATCACCCTGGTTCCCAACCCCGAGTACAACGGTGAGTATGCTGCCGAGGATAAGAAGATCCAGTACAGCATCCTGACCGACCCCACCGCTCGCGTTACCGCTCAGCAGGAGGGCTCCACGCTCGTTATGGAGCTCGTCACCGCTGACGCCGTCGACCAGCTCGAGAGCGCCGGCTGCAAGATCGATAACGTCCAGGGTTTCGGCACCCGCTTCATCATGTTCAACGTCGCCAAGGAGCCTTGGAACAACGTCAAGGTCCGTCAGGCCGTCATGTACGCGCTCGACACTGAGAAGATGATTACCAACACCTTCGCCGGCCTTGCTACCGCTGCCAGCTGCTACCTGCCCAAGAGCTTCACCAACTATCATGAGGCTTCCACGGTGTACAAGACTGACGCCAAGAAGGCCAAGAAGCTCATCGAAGAGTCTGGCATCACCCCGGGTGCCATCACCCTGCGCACCACCGACAACGAGCAGATCAAGGGCATGGCCGCTCAGGTCAAGAACGACCTCGACGCTCTCGGCTTCGATGTGACTATCCAGACCGATACCTCGCCGGCCACCTACGCTGCCATCGACGGCGGCGAGGCCTACGATATCCTCCTTGCCCCTGGCGATCCGTCCTGCTTCGGCGCCGACCCCGACCTGCTGCTCAACTGGTGGTATGGCGACAACGTCTGGATGCAGACCCGTTGCCCGTGGAAGGATTCCGCTGAGTGGGCGAAGCTCCACGGTCTCATGGACGAGGCTCTTGCCGCCGAGGGCGACGAGCAGCAGAAGAAGTGGAACGAGTGCTTCGACATCATCGCCGACAACGCTGTTCTGTACCCCGTTGTCCACGTCAAGACCGTTTCCGCTTCCTGGGACGATCCGTCCACCGCGCCCAACGGCGAGGCCCTCGATGGCTTCAAGGGCATCGGCACGACGAGCATGTCCTTCAGGGGCGTCGCGACCGTCAAGGCCTAAGACTCGCTTGAGTCATATGTGGGGCGTCGGTCGTAAGGCAACGTCCTCATAGTTGAAACAAAGACCCGGGCGGCCTCGATGTCGCTCGGGTCTTGTAATGAGTATCCATACTCATATACCAGTTGGTCCTACCGACAAAAGAAAGGGGAGAGAACGTGAACAACTTTCTACGTTTGATTGGAAGGCGTCTCGTGGCGCTGCCGATCATGGCATTGGGCGTCACCGTCCTGGTGTTCTTCCTTATGTCGTTCTCCAAGACCGACCCCGCCTATACGGCGTTGGGTGACGGTGCCTCGCCCGAGGCGGTTGCCGAGTACCATGAGAAGTATGGTCTGGACGACCCCTGGCCCGTGCGCTACGTGCGCTACATGGGCGATCTGATCCATGGTGACATGGGCACCTATGGTGCTGCTCGCAACTCTGTTGCCAAGCGCATCTCCACGGCCCTGCCCGTCACGATGCAGCTGACCTTCATCGGTCTAGCCATCGGCGCGGTCGTCTCGTTTTTGCTCGGCGTCATCGCGGCACTGTATCGCGATAAATGGCCGGACCAAGTGATCCGCGTCTTCTCCATCGCCGGCTTGGCAACCCCGTCGTTCTGGCTTGCCGTTCTGTTGATCCTGCTGTTCTCTTCCTACCTTAAGGTGCTCCCGGCGTCCGGTGCTCTGCCTCACTTCACCACCAACCCGGCTGGCTATCTGGGACGTATGATCATGCCCGCTATCGCTCTGGCATTCCCCCTGACGGGCCAGATGACTCGTATCGTGCGTACGGCCATGGTCGAGGAGCTCGATAAGGACTATGTCCGTATGGCCCGCGGCGCCGGCGTTCCCGAGAAGGTCGTCGTCGGCATCAACGTTTTGCGCAACGCGCTGATCACCCCGGTCACCACCCTCGGTCTTAAGATCGGCTACCTCATGGGCGGCGCCGTCGTCATCGAGGTCATCTTCAACCTCCCCGGCATGGGTACTGCGATTCTGCAGGGCGTTCAGGGCAACGAGGCGAACCTGGTTCAGGGCGTCGTCATCGTCGTTGCTCTTGCCTTCATCATCATCAACATCGTGGTTGACATGCTCTACCTGCTCATCAACCCGCGCATCAGGACGGTGTAGATT
>URTB01000203.1 GCA_900550595.1 uncultured Collinsella sp. | reverse complement strand
GAGCTGCCGACCAACATCGATTTCATGGCTGTTTCGAGCTATGGCGACGGTGTGAAGTCTTCGGGCATCGTGCGTATCATTAAGGACCTGGATATCGACATCCGTGGTCGCGACGTGCTGATCGTCGAGGACATTCTGGACTCGGGCCTGACCCTCAAGTACCTGATGAAGAACCTCGAGAGCCGCAAGCCTGCCTCGCTGGAGGTCGCTGCCTTCCTGTGGAAGGACGTTGAGAACCGTACCTCGGCCATCACGCCCAAGTATGTTGGAACCCATTGCCCCGATGCCTTTGTGGTGGGCTACGGCCTCGATTATGCCGAGCGCTATCGTAACCTTCCGTATCTGGGCATTTTGAAACCGGAGGTTTATTCGTAAGATGCCCGACGACCGTAACGATAACAATTCCCAGACTCCCCGGGAGCCTAAGATCCCGGGGATGCCCGGAGGCAAGAAGCCCACGCGTACGGGCTGGCTGTATTTTCTTTTGGCTTGCGCGCTTCTGGGCTATGCCTTCTTTAATATGGGCTCCGGCTTTGCCAGCTCCAGCAATACCGTTAAGCTCGCGACGAGCGAGATGGTCAGCGCCATCAAGCAGGATCGCGTCGAAGATTTGACCTATACGGTTCAAGACGGAAGCGTGGCGGGTCATTACTGGAAGACGAAAAAGGACAAGGGCGACACGAGCGAGCTCAAGAGCTTTTCCTCGACCTATGTCGGCTCCGATTCGCTTGCCGAGCTCATGGCGGAGCACCCCGACACCAAGTATATCGTCAACACCAACGACCCCGATTTTTGGGGCAACTTGGCGATGAGCGTGCTGCCGACGATCGCCCTGATCGCCATCATGTTCTACTTTATGCGCCAGATGATGGGCGCCAATAATAGGAATATGCAGTTTGGCAAGACCAACGCCAAGACCAACGAGGCTACGCGTCCCAAGGTCAAGTTTGAGGACGTTGCCGGCGTGGACGAGGCCGTCGAGGAGCTCGAGGAGATTCGCGACTTCCTGAGCGATCCGGACCGCTATCGCAAACTGGGCGCCAAGATTCCGCGCGGCGTTTTGCTAGTGGGCCCTCCGGGTACCGGTAAGACGCTGTTGGCTAAGGCCGTTGCCGGCGAGGCGGGCGTGCCGTTCTTTAGCATCTCGGGTTCTGACTTTGTCGAGATGTTCGTGGGCGTCGGCGCCAGCCGCGTGCGCGACCTCTTTAAGGAGGCCAAGTCCCAGGCTCCGTCGATCATCTTTATTGATGAAATCGATGCCGTGGGACGTCAGCGCGGAGCCGGTCTGGGCGGCGGCCACGACGAGCGCGAGCAGACGCTCAACCAGCTGCTGGTCGAGATGGACGGTTTTGAGGAAAGCGAGTCGGTCATCCTGATCGCCGCAACTAACCGTCCCGATATTCTGGACCCGGCATTGCTGCGCCCCGGTCGTTTTGACCGCCAGGTCACGGTCGACCGTCCGGACGTAAAGGGCCGCGAGCAGATCTTGCGCGTGCATGCCGAGAACAGGCCGATGGACGAGGACGTTAAGTTTGAGAAGCTCGCCCAGATGACCGTTGGCTTTACCGGTGCCGATTTGGCGAACCTGCTCAACGAGTCTGCGCTGCTGGCCGCTCGCCGTCATCGTTCCGTGATCTCGATGGACGAGGTCGAGGAGTCGATGGAGCGCGTGATTGCCGGACCGCAACGCAAGGGTCGTGTGATGACCGAAGCCGAGCGCACCACGATTGCCTACCATGAGAGCGGCCATGCCCTGGTGGGTCACATCTTGGAGCACTCCGATCCGGTCCACAAGATTTCGATTGTCAGCCGCGGTCAGGCTCTGGGCTACACGCTGCAGCTTCCGCAGGAGGATCACTTCCTCAAGACCAAGAACGAGATGCTTGACGAGCTTGCCGTGTTCTTGGGTGGCCGCGTTGCCGAGGAGCTCATGTGTGACGACATCACGTCGGGCGCGAGCAACGACCTGGAGCGTGCGACCAAGATGGCGCGCGAGATGGTTACGCGTCTGGGCATGAGCGAGGAGCTGGGCACGCAAGTGTTTGGCGAGGCACAACATCAGGTGTTCCTTGGTCGTGATTACGCCGATCACCAGGATTACTCCGAGGAGACGGCTCGCCGCATCGACATCGAGGTCCAGCGCATTATGCGTGAGGCCCATCGTCGCGCGGTCGAGATTCTGGATGCCCGCCGCGATCAGCTCGATCTGATGGCCAAGGTGCTGCTTGAGCGCGAGACCGTCGAAGGCGACGCCGTGAATGCCCTGCTCGACAACGAGTGGGATGCCTACCTTGAGCGCGAGGGCGATATCCTGGCGGCCAAGGAGGAACGCAACGCCAAGGCGGCCGGCATGCCGACCAAAAAGCGCATGCCTCGTATGAGCGAGGAAGAACTGGCGGCTGATGCCGCGGCATTTGCGCAGGCGGCCATGCAGGAGGATGCCGAAGCCGCATCCGATGATGCCGGCGATGACTGTGCCGTCAATGCCGGTGCCGACACCGACGACGACAAATAGCCCTTGTAACAAAAGCCTCCGCGGGGAAACCTGCGGAGGCTTTTTTTTAGCGATATGGGGCCATCTGTTGATTGGGGACAGACTTAAATGAGCGTTTTCACGCATTTAAGTCTGTCCCCAATTAACATTGCTGCGGCACTTTGCTCAACTAAAGCGTACAATACCGCCTATGCGAAAGGGGAACAGATGATCAACGAAACCATGTATGCTCGCGGTGCGGAAAGCTCCATCATCCGTGAGATTTTTAGCTATGGCCTTGAGCGCAAGGCGCAGATCGGTGCGGAAAACGTATTCGATTTTTCGCTGGGCAATCCGAGCGTTCCGGCACCCGCTGCTGTGGCGGAGTCCATTAAGAAGGCCCTGGAGCTGCCGAGCGACCAGCTGCACGGCTACACGCCCGCACCGGGCCTGCCGCAATGTCGTGCCGCTGTGGCCGAATCGCTCAACCGCCGCTTTGGCACGAGCTATGAGGGCAAAGACGTCTTTATGACGGTGGGTGCCGCGGCTTCGCTCACCTGC
>URTB01000202.1 GCA_900550595.1 uncultured Collinsella sp. | reverse complement strand
TCGATCGGCGTAAGCTTGGAGGCGTCGGCGTCCTTGAGCTTGATGACGGCCAGGTCGCTCGAAGCATCGTTGCCCACGAACTCGGCCTCGTAGGTGGTGCCGTCGTCCATGGTCACCACGTACTGGTCATAGCCATCGACCACGTGGTTGTTGGTGAGGATGTGGCCCTCGGTATCGAGCACCACGCCCGAACCGACGCTGCCCGAACCATCCGACTCGTCGGCAGACTGCGAAAGCGAGCCATTCTGGCTGCCGCTCGAAGTGGCGGTGATGGAAACGACGGAGGGCAGGGCCTTAGCAGAAACGGCCTCGGCCAGCGTGGTGTCCTCGGAGTCAATGGTGATCTTTTGCGTCGACGAACGCGAAGCACCCGCCGTCACGGCATTCTTGCCGCCACCGATATCGAGCGTGCCGCTCATAATGAGCGCAATGACCAGCAGGGCTCCGCAGGCACAGCCGGCAAGCGCCGTAATAAAGATCGGCAGCTTTTTGGTCTTGGTCTTGACCACCGTGTGCTTGTTCACGACCTGCTGGCCACCCAGCGGCTTGCCGGTCTGCGTGTCGTAGGCCTGCACGTAGGGAATGTTACTGCCGGCAGGCGTCGACTCCACCTGCACACGCGGCTGCTGCTGGGTCTCGCCGGCGTTGCCCGCATCCTGGGGACGCTGGGAATCGTACTCGCTCATGGCTGCGATCCTTTCGTCTAATAACCAAAGGCCCGCCAAACATGTGGCGGGCCATCATTGTTCACGTTGAGTTGTACCCCAATATGCGGGCATACGTGTATGAGAACGCAATCTTTTAGGAAGGCTTAAGTTCTGTTGCAGGCCCGAAAGGAACCCGCACCTGCGTCAATACCACCACAAAGGTGCCTGTCCCCTTTGTGGTGGAAATCTAGTCCTTAAACAGATAACCCACGCCGCGGACGGTGGTGATGTGTGCCGCGATCTGCGGGCCCACCTTAGAGCGGATGCGTCGGATGTGCACGTCGACGGTACGCGTACCGCCGCAGTACTCAAAGCCCCACACGCGGTGCAGCAGCACCTCGCGGCTGTAGGCACGGTTGGGGTGCGTCGCCAAAAAGCTCAGCAGCGAATACTCCATCAGCGTCAGGTCGATGGGCTCGTTATCGAGCGTCACCTGGTAGGTAGCCAGGTTAATCTCGAGGTTATCGATGTTGAGCACATCGTCGGCGGCGACGGTCTCTTCCTCGCCCATCAGGCGCTGCGCGCGAGCCTTAAGCTCGTTGGGCGTCGCCGTGGGGCATACAAAGTCGGCATGCGCGTGATTCGGCAGGCGCAGGGTGCCGAGCGCCTCGTCGTCGACGATCACCAGCATGGGGACGCCGCCGCGATCGTCAAGCCACTTGGCAATCTGATCGATGCGGTCGCTGCGGATGCCATCGGAATCGAGGATCAGCAGGTCAAAGTCGTGCGCCGCAGTCGGCGAATCGGGGGTGGCCAGGCTCACCTCGACACCCAAGGTGGTCGTCAAGCTGCGGGCAAACTCGTGGAAGCGCGTCGTGCGCGCCATGAACAGGGCACTCTTTTCGGACATATCGGCCTCCAAGGAAATGAGCTCAATCGTACTGGAACAAGCCAGCGCGATTAGGAGTTCGCCAGGTAGTGCTTGATCTCCCACTCGGTAATCGTGGACTCAAACTTATGCCACTCGTCGCGCTTCTTTTTAAGGAAGAAACTGTGGATGTGCTCGCCGAGGGCATCCTTCATAAACTGCGAGTCCTCAAACACGTCGAGCGCCTCTTTGAGCGAGCGCGGCAGCGGCGTGTAGCCGGCCTCGACCATCTGGCGGTCGGTGAGCTTGAGCGTCTCGGCCGTGGCCTCGGGCGGGAGCTCCAGCTTGCGCTCGATGCCGTCCAGGCCAGCCGCCAGCGTGACGGCGTTGACCAGGTACGGGTTGGCCATGGGGTCGGGGCTGCGAAGCTCGATGCGCGTGGACAGCTGCTTGCCGGGCTTGTAGACCGGGATGCGGACCATACTCGCGCGGTTGCGCAGGCCCCACGTGGCGTACTGCGGCACGGAGTCGCCGCCGGTAGTAATGCGCTTGTAGGAGTTGACCGTGGGGTTGGTGATGGCGCTGATCTCGCGCGCGTGCGCCAGGATGCCGGCCATGTAGTGCTTGGCGATATCGGAGAGGTGGTACTTCTCGTCGTCCTCGCCCCAAAAGACGTTGTTACCGTCGTGGTCGAACAGCGACTGATGCAAAAACATGGCGCTGCCGTCCTCGCCCGCCAACGGCTTGGGCATAAAGGAGGCGTGGCAACCGCTCTCGTAGGCTTGCTGCTTAATGATGAGCTTGGCCGTGGTGATGGCGTCGGACATGCTCAGGGCCTCGGCGTGGCGCAGGCTCATGCCGTGCTGCGAGCGGCCGGCGGCGTGGAAGGTGTACTCCACGGGCACGGACATCTTCTCGAGCGTGAGGACCGTGTTGCGGCGCAGGTCGCGAGCGGCATCGCTCACCGAAAGATCGAAGTAGCCCACGTTGTCGAGCGGCTCGGGGGTGTGCTCGTCGGGGAAGTAGTAATACTCCAGCTCGGCACCCACGTTGAGCAGATAACCAGCCTTCTCGGCCTTGCGGAACATGCGGCGCAGGGCATCGCGCGGGTCGCCGGCAAACGGCTTGCGATCGGGAGTGCACACGTCGCAGAACACGCGGGCGACGCCGTTATGGCTCGGGCGCCACGGCAGAATCTGGAAGGTCGAAGCATCGGGGAACGCCAGCATGTCGGCTTCCTCGGGCGTGGCAAAGCCCTCGATGGCAGAGCCGTCAAAGCCAATACCCTCCTCAAAAGCGACCTCGAGGTCCTCGGGGCTAATGGCAAAGTTCTTGAGGCGGCCGAGAATATCGACAAACCACAGACGCACAAAGCGGATGTCACGCTGCTCTACGGAACGGAGTACGTAATCGATGTTCTGCTGGTTCATGTCGCTCCCCTTTCTTTCGGGCGGGTTTCGACTGGTCTATATCGCAGATACTATCGCAGAAAAATGTTTCCGCAGGGTTAAAGCGTATCAAGCGCTCAAAAAACGTG
>URTB01000201.1 GCA_900550595.1 uncultured Collinsella sp. | reverse complement strand
TGCCAGGCGCAGGTGGCCTGGGCGCACTCGTTCTCGTGATGCGGGAAGGCAAGGTCGGAGCCACCGCCGTGGATGTCGATCGGAGTGCCCAGGTAGCGATGCACCATGGCGGCGCACTCGGTGTGCCAACCGGGGCGGCCCTCGCCCCAGGGGCTCGGCCAGCTGGGCTCGCCGGGCTTGGCGGCCTTCCACAGGGCAAAGTCGAGCGGGTCGTTCTTGTCCTCGTTCTCCTCGATGCGCGCACCCACCATAAGGTCATCGATGTTGCGGCCCGAGACCTGGCCATAGTTGGGATCGCTGCGCACGGCAAAGTACACATCGCCGTTATCGGCTGCGTAAGCGTGGCCCTGCTCGATAAGCGTCTTGATCATGGCGATCATGGGGCCGATCTCCTTGGTGGCGCGGGGACGCACATCCGGGTCGAGCACGTTGGCGGCGCGCATGACGCCGATGAACTTATCGGAGAACTCCGTCGCGACCTCGGCAGCCGTACGGCCCTGCTCATTGGCGCGCTTGATGATCTTGTCATCGACATCGGTGAGGTTCTGGGCGAACGTGACCTCGTAGCCGCTCGCGATGAGCCAGCGACGAATCACGTCAAAGCTGATGAACGTGCGAGCGTTGCCGATGTGGATGTTGTCGTAAACCGTGGGGCCGCACACGTACATGCGGACCTTGCCGGACTCGATGGGCTGGAACTCTTCCTTTTTATGGGTAGCGCTGTTGTAGATACGCATTCGTTACTCCTTAACGGTTTTCTGTAGCAGGCAGACGGCCCAGGCGCCGATCCCCTCGCCCTGGCCTTCCCAACCGAGCTTTTCGGTCGTAGTAGCGGCAACGCCCACGTTTTCGACGTCAACGCCCAGAGCATGGGCAAGGTTGGCGCGCATGGCATCGCGGTGCGGGGTGATCTTGGGTTGCTGGCAGGCAATGGTGCAATCGGCATCGACCAACTCAAAGCCCAGCTCGCGCGCATAGTCCATCACACGGGCAAGCAGCACCATCGAGTCGGCACCCTCGTAGGCAGGATCGGTGTCGGGGAACAGTTTGCCGATGTCTCCCCCGCGGCAGGCGCCCAGAATGGCGTCGGCCAAGGCGTGCGCGAGCACATCGGCATCCGAGTGGCCCAGCAGGCCGCGCTCGTAGGGAATGTCGACCCCGCCGATAATACATCGACGCCCCTCCACCAAACGGTGGACGTCGTAGCCGTGGCCAATGCGCAGGTTACTGAACATGGGGAAGGTCCTCTCCCTCGGCCATGCGGCCGAGCAGAATCGCGGTTACGGGACGCAAGTCCTCGGGTACCGTCACCTTAAGGTTATCGCGTGGGCTCTGGACGCAGCGAACGCGTCCTCCCATGCACTCGACCAGCGAAGAATCATCGGTCCCGATAAAGCCCTCGGCGATAGCTGCGGTGTGGGCGCGCTTCATGGCGTCGACGCTAAAGATCTGCGGCGTCTGTGCGGCCCAATAGAGTTCGCGCGGCGGCGTCTCGACGATGTTATCGCCATCGACGATCTTGAGCGTGTCGATTGCGGGCTGACCGCACACGACACCGTCGAGGGCGCGGTCGCTCACGAGCACATCGATAGCGTGATCGATGGCCTCGGTCGTAATGAGCGGACGAGCGCCGTCGTGAATGGCGACGTATTCAAAGCCTGCCGGTACCGCATGCACGCCGGCTCGGGTGGAATCCTGACGGGTATCGCCGGCATCGGCAAAGCTGATGGGCGTGTCATAGTCAAACGGGTCGATGGCCAGGCGGCGCATCTCGGCACGACGCTCGGCAGGGCAAACCACAACGATGTGGCCGACCTTATCGCTACGGTCAAATGCGCGGATGGACCAGCTCATAAGCGGACGGCCCGCCACGTTAACGAGCTGCTTGCCGCCGGGATTTCCAAAGCGCTGGCCGCTGCCGCCGGCAACGACCACGGCGCATACGGGCGCCATTATGCGTTCCCCTGTTTGGTGCCCTTCATGCGGTACAGCGAGTCCGCAAGAATGGCAGGGTTGTTGACGCCAAAGTCGCCCAGGCGCTCCGGGTCCTCGCTGATGTCGTCCATGAGTTCCTGCAGCGAGCCGTACTCGTCGACAATCTTCTCGGCCACGCCGTCGCGCACGACGGACACGCGCGAAAGCGTGCGCAGGCCCAGCGGCGTCATGACAGAGTCCTCATCCAGGTCGTCGTAGCCCAGAACCGCCGCCACATGCTGCGGGTCGGACAAGTCCTTGGGCGTCATACGGGCAAGCTCAGCGCGAATTTTCTCGGCGTTTGCCTCGGAGGAGTCACTCGCGTAGTCGCGGATCATCAGGTCATACTCGGTATCCATACTGGAGCCGGCGAGCTGCTCGAGCTGCATCTGCACGAGCTTGCCCTGGTTGCCCAGCTTGACAATGCAATCCTTAAGCTCGGTCTTTGCCTGCTGCATGATCTCGAAACTCGAGAAAATGCCGGTGATGTCAGCGAGCGTAACGTAGTCATCGAGCTCGAGGGCCGTCAGACGCAGCAGGGAGCGATCGAGCGACTGACGGGTGGTCTGGAGCGTGGCGACGAGTTGGTTGACCGAGCTCATGATGGTGGTAACGGGCTGGATCTCGTAGCTCTTGCCGTGAACGTACACGTTGACAACGGCACGACGGGCCGAGACCGAGATCACGATGGCATCCGTGAGCACCGACATGCGAGCGGCGGTGCGGTGACGCATACCTGTCTCGCTCGTGGCAAGCGAGGGATCGGGATTGAGGTGGAAGTTGGCGCGCAGGATCTGGGTGAGGTCACCGTCGATGACGATGGCACCGTCCATCTTGGAGAGCTCGAACAGACGGTTCGAGGTGAACGAAATGTTGAGCGGGAAGCCGTCGTTACCGGCAGCGAGCACGTTTTCGGTGTCGCCGACGCAGATAAGGGCGCCCAGGTGACCGGCGATGATCATGTCGAGGGCGGTGCGGATCGGCTGACCAGGTGCCGTCAGGCGGATGGCCTGTTCCATACGCTTTTGCAGCTCGTTCTTATCCAAGGCATCGCTCCCATCGTATACGCTCCATAAACG
>URTB01000200.1 GCA_900550595.1 uncultured Collinsella sp. | reverse complement strand
CGACCCGACGAGGGCGTTACGCGTATCGTCGTGGCCAAGAACCGTTCGGGCCCGATTGGCGACGTCGACCTGATGTTCCTGCCGGCATCCACCAAGTTCTATGAGCTTGATGGGGCGCATACCGAGGAGTAGGACAGGCGCCCGTTGCACGGGTATACTGGGAATGTTTTGTGCTTCTGCGCACTTGCGGTGTGCGGACAGTCCATGAATGTGAGGAGTAAACATGCCGTCAACCGTTTTGGTCGGTGCCCAGTGGGGCGATGAGGGCAAGGGTAAGATCTGCGACCTGGTCGCCGGCGACTTTGATGCCGTCGTGCGCTATTCGGGCGGCAACAACGCCGGCCACACCATCGTCGTCAACGGCAAGAAGTACGGCCTGCACCAGGTGCCCTCCGGCATCATGTATTCCGACCACGTGTCGGTGATCGGTAACGGCTGCGTCGTCAACCCCAAGGTCGTCCTTGAGGAGATCGACATGTTCGAGGCCGACGGCATCACCACCAAGAATCTCAAGATCAGCGGCAACGCGCATGTCATCATGCCGTACCACATCGATCTGGATGGCGCCTTTGAGCAGAAGCTCGGCAAGAAGAACATCGGTACCACTAAGCGCGGCATCGGTCCGTGCTACCAGGACAAGATGGCCCGTATTGGCCTGCGTATGCAGGACATGCTGGATGAGGCGCTGTTCCGCGATAAGCTGGAGACCGCTCTTGCCCGCGTGAACCCCGAGCTAGAGCTCATCTACAACCTGCCCACCTACACCGTGGATCAGATTTGCGATGAGTACCTGCCCATGGCCGAGCGCCTGCGCCCCTACATCACCGAGACGAGCCTGCTGCTCAACAACATGATCGATGAGGGCAAGGATTTGCTGTTTGAGGGCGCCCAGGCGACGCTGCTCGACATCGATCACGGCACCTATCCGTACGTGACGTCTTCTAACTGCACCGCCGGCGGCGCCATTACCGGTTCCGGCGTCGGCATGAAGAACGTCGACCGCGTGCTGGGCGTCATGAAGGCCTATATCACCCGCGTCGGTTCGGGCCCCATGCCCACCGAGCTTTCCTATGAGTCCGAGGCCGGCCACACGCTGACCGAGGAGGGCTACGAGTACGGCGTGACCACCGGTCGCCGCCGTCGCTGCGGCTGGTTTGACGGCCCTATCGCCAACTATGCCTCGCGCGTCAACGGCCTCACCGACATCGCCGTGACCAAGCTCGACGTGCTTTCGGCCTTCGACACCATTAAGGTGTGCGTTGCCTATGACGTCGACGGCGAGCGCTACACGAGCGTGCCCGAGCACCAGGTGCGTTTTGAGCATGCCAAGCCCATCTACGAGGAGCTCCCTGGCTGGAAGTGCGACATCACCGGCTGCCGCAGCTTTGATGAGCTGCCGCAGGAGGCTCAGGACTACGTGGCATTTATCGAGGATCTGGCACACACCCGCGTGACGTTCATCGGCGTTGGCGCCGGTCGCGAGCAGATCATCAACCGATTCTGGAAGTAATCGGCGTTATTTGGTTATTGCGATATACCCCTTTGCAGCCCAGATGGGCGGCCGAGGGGTATATTTGCTTGTAAAGGGCCCGCGCGGAGCGGGCCGGTAATCCATAGAGGAGGCACCCTTGAAGGCGGACACTCAAACCATCGACATCCTGTTGTTGGGCAGCGGCGGCCGCGAGCATGCTCTGGCAGCCAAGCTCGCAGCATCACCGCGCGCCGGCAAGCTCTACATCGCGCCGGGTAACGGCGGCACCGCGAGCTGCGGCGAGAACGTGGTTCTCGACGATTGCGATCCTGCGGCCGTGGCGGCGTTTGCCCAGAGCCATGGATGCGGACTCGTGGTGATTGGCCCCGAGGCTCCGCTCGTGGCGGGCGTTGCAGACGCCGTCCGCGCGGCGGGCATCCCGTGCTTTGGTCCGGGTGCCGAGGGCGCCCAGATGGAGGGCTCTAAGCTGTTCTCCAAGCAGCTCATGGAGCGCGCCGGTATCCCGACGGCAGCCTATGGCTCATTTACCAACGAGGCTTCGGCTCTTGCCTATGTGCGCGAGCAGGGTGCTCCGCTGGTCGTCAAGGCCGACGGCCTTGCCGCGGGCAAGGGCGTTATCGTGGCAACCGAGCTTTCGCAGGCCGAGGAGGCTGTGCGTGAGTGTTTTGGCGGCACCTTTGGCGATGCCGGCAACACGGTGGTCATCGAGGAGATGCTGACCGGCCCCGAGTGCTCGCTGCTGGCCTTTACCGACGGTAAGACCGTGCGTCCCATGGCCACCTCGCAGGATCACAAGCGTGCGCTCGAGGGCGACAAGGGCCCCAACACGGGCGGCATGGGCGTCTACAGCCCGGTGCCCATCGTGACCGACGAGGAGCACGCCACCATGGTGAAGGTCATGGAGCAGACCGTGGCCGAGCTTGCTGCCGAGGGCATCGACTACCGCGGCTGCCTGTATGGCGGCTTTATGCTCACCCCCGCCGGCCCCAAGGTGCTGGAGTTCAACGCCCGCTTTGGCGACCCCGAGACGCAGGTCGTGCTCCCGCGCCTTAAGAACGACCTGGTCGAGGTCATGCTGGCTTGCGCCAACTGCGAGCTCGATCAGATTGAGCTCGACTGGCGCGACGAGTGGGCCGTGGCCGTTGTCCTGACGAGCGCGGGCTACCCCGGCAGCTACGAGAAGGGCAAGGTCATTACCGGTATCGAGGATGCCGAGGCCATGGAGAACGTGACGGTGTACCACGCCGGCACCGCCGTGGTGGATGGCCAGCTTGTGACCAACGGCGGCCGTGTGCTTGCCGTCACCGCGCTGGGCAATACGTTTGAGAACGCCCGCAACCTTGCCTACGAGGCCTGCGAGAAGATTGATTTTGAGGGCAAGACCCTGCGCCACGACATTGGCCTGCGTGCGCTGCGCGGCCGTGACGCCTGGGATGCCTAAAATCCGAGAGGAATGAGACGGATGGACGAGAAGAACGAAGAGCTCGTGGACGCGCAGATCGTCGAGGAAGACGGCCGCATGTATGGACACGCCGAGGGCGAGCCTGGTGGCGAGGTCGCTGACGAGCCGGCGCTGGTGCTGGGCGA
>URTB01000199.1 GCA_900550595.1 uncultured Collinsella sp. | reverse complement strand
CGAGGACGGCAAGGCCAAGGACGGCAAGATCACCAAAAAGCGCAAGGGCTATACCGTCCAGCGCTACAAGGGCCTGGGCGAGATGGACCCCAAGCAGCTCGCCTCGACGACGATGGACCCCAAGACCCGCATCCTGCAGCGTGTGTCGATCGAAGACGCCGTGGTGGCGGACCGCGCCGTGCGCGAGCTGATGGGTTCCGAGGTCGGCTATCGCCGCGAGTACATTGAAAAACACGCACATGATGCACGATTCCTTGATGCTTAAGAGGAGGTAACGTGGCAGACGATATCAACAATAGCGAGGGTATGGACGAGGCCGGCGATGCCGGTATGCCCGATGATCTGAAGCGCCTGCTTGCCCGTGCTGAGCAGGGCGAGGACGGCGATCCGGACGCCTATAACCCCGATGCCGATGATGATGAGGAAGAGGACGACGACGGTGAGCTCGAGGAGAGCTTTGGCGAAGTCGATCGTGGCGCCTCGGCCGGCGAGGACATCAACGGCGGCCAGCTCCAGATTTCGGAGTTCGGTCGCGAGATGAAGCAGTCGTTCATCGAGTATTCGATGTCGGTTATCACGGCGCGCGCCCTGCCGGACGTGCGCGACGGCTTAAAGCCGGTGCACCGCCGCATCCTGTACGCGATGAACGAGAGCGGCATCTACCCCAACCGCCCACATAAGAAGTCGGCCTGGACGGTCGGCGAAGTTATCGGTAAGTACCATCCGCACGGTGACTCCGCGGTCTACGAGGCCATGGTTCGCCTGGCGCAGTGGTTCTCCATGCGCACGCCGCTCATCGATGGTCACGGCAACTTCGGTAACATCGACGGCGACGGCGCGGCGGCCATGCGTTACACCGAGAGCCGCCTGGCAAAGCCCGCCATGGAACTGCTGCGCGACCTGCAGAAGGATACCGTCGACTGGCAGCCCAACTACGACGAATCGCTCGCCGAGCCCGTGGCGCTGCCTGCGCGCTTCCCCAACCTGCTGGTTAACGGCAGCCAAGGCATCGCCGTCGGCATGGCCACCAACATCGCCCCGCATAACCTCACCGAGGCGATCGAGGCCACCTGCTACCTGATCGACAACCCCGACGCCACCGTCGACGAGCTCATGCAGATCATGCCCGGTCCGGACTTCCCCACCGGCGCCATCATCATGGGCAGCGCCGGCATTAAGCAGAGCTACGAGACCGGCCGCGGCTCCATTACCGTGCGTGCCAAGGCACATGTGGAGTCCACTAAGACCGGCCGCAGCCGCTTGGTCTTTACCGAGATTCCCTACATGGTCAACAAGGGCACCCTGCAGGAGAAGATCGCCCAGCTCGTCAACGACAAGCGCATCGAGGGCATCTCGGATATGCGCGATGAGTCCAACCAGAAGGGCATCCGTCTGGTCATCGAGCTCAAGAAGGGCGTCATTCCGCAGGTCGTGCTCAACAACCTGTATAAGTACACCTCGCTGCAGACGACCTTTGGCGCCAACAACCTGGCGCTCGTCAACGGCGTTCCCAAATGCCTGAGCCTGCGCGAGATGCTGCAGCACTACATCGACCACCAGGTCGACGTCGTCACCCGCCGCATCCGCTTCGACCTTAAGAAGGCCCAGGCCCGCGCGCATATCCTCGAGGGCTACCTGATGGCCCTTGACCATATCGACGAGGTCATCAGCATCATCCGCTCCTCGCAGACCGACTCCGAGGCCAGCAGCCGACTGATCGAACGCTTTGGCTTTACGCCCGAGCAGACCACGGCCATCCTCGAGATGAAGCTGCGCCGCCTGACCGGCCTGGAGCGCGACAAGATCCAAGAAGAGTTGGACGGCCTGCGCCGCGCCATCGCCTACTACGAGGACCTGCTGGCGCACGAGGAGAAGATTCTGGGCGTCATCAAGGAAGAGATGCGCGAGATCTCCAAGAAGTTTGGCGACAAGCGCCGTACCGAAATCAGCCAGGTTGAGAAGGACCTGGATGTCGAGGACCTCATCGCCGACGAGGATATGGTCGTGACCATCACCCACACCGGCTACGTTAAGCGTATCCCAGTGGCTGCCTACCGTGCCCAGAAGCGCGGTGGCAAGGGCGTGTCGGGCGTCAACCTCAAAGAGGACGACGTTATCGATGAGATGTTCATCGCGTCCACGCACGAGTACGTGCTGTTCTTCTCGAGCAAGGGCAAGGTCTATCGCCTGAAGGTGCACGAGCTGCCGGTGGGTACGCGCCAGGCGCGCGGCACCGCGATCGTCAACCTACTGCCCTTTGAGGAAGGCGAGAAGATCGCGAGCGTCATCAGCTGCCGCGAGTTCCCCGCCGACGAGTACCTGATGTTTGCCACCAAGAGCGGCATGGTCAAGAAGACCGTGATGAGCGCTTACGACCGCAGCCGCCGTGATGGCCTGATCGCCATCAATCTGAGAGACGACGACGCGCTGCTCGCCGTGCGCCGTGTGCGCGAGGGCGACAAGATCATCCTGGCCACCACTGCGGGCAAGGCGATCATGTTCCCCGAGGACCAGGTTCGCGCCACGGGACGCGACACCAGCGGCGTTCGTGGTATTAGCATGAAGGACGGCGTGAGCGTTTTGGGTATGGAAGTTACCAACGGCAACGGCGACCTGTTTGTCATCACCGAGCGCGGCTACGGCAAGCGCACACCGGTCGCGGACTATCCGGAGCAGAACCGCGGCGGTCAGGGCGTCTACACCATCCAGATGACCGAGCGTAAGGGAAACCTCGCGGCCATGAAGACGGTGGGTCCGCAGCACGAGCTGTTCATCGTGACGGAAGGCGCGACGGTCATTCGCGTCAAGACCGATGAGATTAGCCAGACCGGCCGAGCCACCCAGGGCGTCAAGATGATGACCGTCGACGACAACGACCGTGTGTGCGCTGTCGCCCGCATGACGGCAGCTAAGGAAAAGCCCGAAGGCGAAGGCGCCGAGGCCGAGGCAACGGTCGATGCCGAAAATACCCCAGTCGACCTAGGCGACGGCAACGACATGCCAGAGGATCTCCTAGACGAGTAAGAGGCCCTTACTGGTAGAAAATATCAGACCCCATATATCGGCGGTCGGCGCACTGCGCGCCGACC
>URTB01000198.1 GCA_900550595.1 uncultured Collinsella sp. | reverse complement strand
TCTGAAAGGAACGCTCACGCGTCGAAGCAGAAAAAAGGTCGTCCATAGCCATCCCATGCATCAATCAAAAACGTTTTCCACCTACAGTATACCGAATAAATACGAACTACCGTTCGTTAATATAGGTACGAAGCGGAAACTTCAATCCCGGGAACAGCTTGCTCGTCAGCTCGCAGAAATAGCCGTCCGTCATGCTCGCAATGTAATCCACGACCGCCTGGTCCTTATCATCTTGCCAGGGATAGGTGCGATCGTAGTAGGAAAGCTGCCGCTCAATGCGAGAAATGTGGTGCTTAAAGATATACGAAGACTCGTCGCCTTCGTTTATATCCTGCAGGCAACGGTCGTAGAGCTTTTCGAAGGCCTCGCGCAGCTCCACTTCGGAGTCGCCTTCGATGCCGCCCTTGCTATAGATCTTCTCGTAGTTCTCGCGCTTGGCTCGGCGGATTTCCTCAAACAGGTCCTCGCTCATCTCGATGCGTGGCTTGCCATAGCTGTGCTCGACGATATCGATGGAGGCATGCGTAAGGATCCAGCTGTTGTATGCCCCGCCCAGGTCATCGTCAAAGGCGTCGGGTGGCAGCAGACCCGCCGCAATGGCGTCTTGGCGATCGCGCCCCACGTAGGCAAGGATATCCGAGATGCGAACCACGCAGCCCTCGAGCGTCATGGGGCGCAGGTGCTCAATTGCGCTGTAACCTGTGGCAATGCAATCCTCAACCGTAAGGTCGAACTGGTCAAAGGAGCTCATGTCCGAAAGCTCAAACACACGCTGTTCGTACTCACCGTTGTGGCATAGCACGCCGTCGAGCGTCTGGAGCGACACGTTGCGGCCGTACAGCGCGTCGAGCACGCGGACCGACTGTACGTTATGGAAAAAATAGCGGCCCGTGCGATCGTGATAGATATCGTTGAGGAATCGCTCACCCGCATGGCCAAAGGGCGTGTGACCCAAGTCGTGGCCTAAGCCAATCGCCTCGATCAGATCGCAGTTGAGCCCCAGAGCACGTCCGATATCGCGCGCGATGCGCGAGACAAGCTGCACGTGCAGGCCGCGACGCGACAGGTCATCGTTGCTGCGAAAACTGAAGACCTGCGTTTTGCCTGCATAACGCGTGTATGCGGGCAGATGCAGAATCTTTTCGGTATCGCGCATGAAGGCCGGACGTATGAGCGTGCCCTCGTCTGCAGCCCGATCGACACGTCGGATGACCTGGTCGTCACCGCATCGATAGGGATTAACGACACCCGAGGCGCGGTCGGCGGCGATACGCTCGACCAGCTCGGGCGACAACGCCGCGGGAATGCGATCCAAACGCGCCTTGATGGCGGCTGTCTGTTGATTGATTGCCATGGCATGCTCCTTAAAAAGGGCGCGCAAACGATTACAGCGTACTACCCACAACCTCGATTATGGCAAATATCGGCACCAAAAACGGCAGCAATGGCAGGGAGCGCGATTTTGCGATGAGACAGGCGCCAGCAAGGGCCAGGAGCGCAGCCGCAAACGCGACGATACCACCCAAGGGATCGAAGGTACAAAGGGCAAAGAGCGCCTTGGCGTCCCCCATACCAATGCCGGGAGCGTGGCGAACACGACGCCAAAGCGACTCAGTAAGCATAAGGGCAAGGTAGACGATGATCGCAAGACCGACGTGGTCAAGCGCAGTGTTAACGCCCCTGTCGAGCCAAACGCCTGCAAACGCCGCCACGGCACACGCACCGGCAAGCTCGTTGGGAAACCGCCGCTCACGGACATCAATCGCCGCGCCGGCAAAGATGCAAATCCAAAACGGGATATAGACCATCGAACACCTCCTTGGGCAGCAGCTCAAACGCAAAAACCACCACAAAGGTGCCTGTTCCCTTTGTGGTGGTTTTGATCGTGGTTATTTGGCGCCTTGCATGACCTCGTCAAGGGTAACGCTCACGGCGTGCTGCGTCGGCACCCAGTCGACTTTCAAGAACAGTGCTGCCACCGTAATGGGAATATAGCTGAACATAAAGATCGGGAAGGTAAACAGGTTGGTCACCAGACGCCACTTTTGCGCGCAGTGAATGTGCTTGTACTCAAAGATGGTCGTGAGCAGCGCCAGGATAAAGAACGTCTGATACATCATGGCGAAGGTCATAATGAGAGAAGCGGCGCACGCCTGCATCTCAACCTCGGTGGCCAGGAAGCCGTGCGAAAGACCGCCCACAATCAGGAACGTGGCATTGGCGAGCATCGAGATCAGCGATAGCAACATACCCGGGGCGATCGTCATAAACATGTCGTAGGCGGCAAAGCGATGGTAGCGAAAGGTCGATTTGACCAGGTGCTTTCCATACGTAAAGAACACCTGGTAGAAGCCCTTAGTCCAACGCATACGCTGCTTCCAGGAAGCTTTAAACGTCACGGGCTGTTCGTCAAAGAACTCCGCCGGCGCATAGCCAATACGAATGCCGTGAATGGCGCAGAACGTGGTGAACTGAATATCCTCGGTCAGCGTGTGGAACTGCCAACCGTGCATGCCCTCGATAACACTGGCGGAGATGAGGTAGCCCGAACCCGAGACGGCGCAAGACGTCTTGCAGATGTTGCGCGCGTTGTTGAGAAAGCGCGCCTCGCGCAGGTACCACGTAGCATTAGCCGCCGAGATCCACGAGCTGCCGAAGTTCTTGGAGTTGCGATAGCTCGTAACTACATGGAAGCCCTGGTCAAAGGCATCGTTCATCTTGGACACGTAATCGCGGGAGATGACGTTATCGGCATCGAAAATAAAGTAGCCTTCAAACGTATCGGGATACTCGTTAAGGATACGGTCGAAACCAAAGTCCATGACCCAGCTCTTACCCTTACGGGCCAGGTCGTTGCGCTCATAGACAATGGCGCCCGCCTCGCGCGCGAGCTGAGCCGTGTTGTCGGTGCAGGCATCGGCGACCACAAAGACCTCGATAAGCTCAGACGGATAATCCTGGTCCTTGATAGAGCGAACGAGGTTGGCGATCACGGCCTCCTCGTTATGCGCCGCGATAAAGAAGGCATAGCGGTGAAGTTTTTTGGCCTTGGGAGGCGCGACCTCGCCACGAAGAGCGCCAATGACAAAGA
>URTB01000197.1 GCA_900550595.1 uncultured Collinsella sp. | reverse complement strand
TGTGGGACGAGGTCAAGGACAAGCTCGACAAGAGCGCCTACGCGCTTTCGGGCGGCCAGCAGCAGCGTCTGTGCATCGCGCGCACGCTGGCGCTCAACCCCGACGTGATCCTGTTTGACGAGCCCTGCTCGGCGCTCGACCCCATCTCGACGCTGGCGATCGAGGACCTCATGTCATCGATCGTTGCCGACCGCGCCATCGTCATCGTGACGCACAACATGGAGCAGGCGTCGCGCGTGTCCAACCGCACGGCGTTCTTCTACATGGGCGATATGGTCGAGTACGACGAGACTGACGAGATTTTCCAGCGGCCCAAGGACAAGCGGCTGAATGATTACCTCACCGGCATGTTCTCCTAGTCCGGGACATGCTTGAGGCCCGCGGCGGCCACGGTTGCCGCGGGACTGATTGGAGAGGCGGGTCATCTCTTGCGGGAGATGGCCCGCCTTTTTGCTCCGCGACCGAAACGACCACCACAAAGGGGACAGGCACCTTCGTGGTGGTTTGGGGTGGGGCTCGCTGCTATCATGGACAACGTTGAATTTCTACGAAGGAGCAGGGCATATGGCGATTCTTTTGGGATGCGATTCCGTCAGCCTAGAGTTTCCCACCAAGCATATTTTCGATAGCGTGACGCTCGGCGTGGGCGAGGGCGACCGCATTGGTATTGTCGGTAAAAACGGCGACGGCAAGTCGACGCTGCTGAGCGTTCTCGCTGGCACGCTGGAGCCCGACGACGGCCGTGTGACGCACCGCCGCGGCACGACGATCGGATTGCTCGGCCAAAAGGACAACCTGGTCGATACCGACACCGTGCACCATGCCGTCGTCGGCGACACGCCCGAGTACGAGTGGGCGTCGAGTCCGCGTACACGTCAGATCCTGGCCGGCCTTATTAGCGATGTGCCCTGGGAGGGCACGGTGGGCGAGCTTTCGGGCGGCCAGCGCCGTCGCGTGGACCTCGCGCGCCTGCTAATCGGCGATTACGACGTGCTTATGCTCGACGAGCCTACCAACCACCTTGACATGCGCACCATCAACTGGCTCGCGCGTCACCTAAAGGCCCGCTGGCAGCGCGGCCAGGGCGCCATGCTCGTGGTCACGCACGACCGCTGGTTCTTGGACGAGGTCTGCACCAGCATGTGGGAGGTCCACGACGGCCAGGTCGATCCCTTCGAGGGCGGTTACTCCGCATATATCCTTCAGCGCGTAGAGCGCGACCGCATGGCCGCGGTTACCGAGGAGCGCCGTCGCAACATGGCGCGCAAGGAGCTCGCGTGGCTGAGCCGTGGTGCCCAGGCGCGCTCCACCAAGCCCAAGTTTCGCGTGGATGCCGCTCGCGAGCTCATCGCCGACGTACCGCCCGTGCGCGACGAGCTGGAGCTCAAGCGCCTGGCGGTGAGCCGCCTGGGCAAGCAGGTTATCGACGTGGTCGACGTGGACGCCGGCTATGCGGATACCGATGGCGCGCCCAAGCAGGTGCTCTCCGACGTGACCTGGCTCATCGGCGCGGGCGACCGCTATGGTCTTTTGGGCGAGAACGGCGCCGGCAAGTCGACCTTGCTCGACGTGATCCAGGGCAAGATTGAACCCATGCGCGGCCGTGTGAAGATTGGCCAGACGGTGCGCTTTGGCGTGCTGTCGCAGCAGCTCGAGGAGCTCGAGCCCTTCATGGGCGACACGATCCGCGAGGTGCTCAGCAACTATAAGAAGTACTACGTCATCGACGGCAAGGAGACTTCGCCCGAGAAGCTCTGCGAGCGTCTGGGCTTTACGACCCAGCAGCTCTGGAGCCGCATCGGCGATCTTTCGGGCGGCCAGCGCCGTCGCCTGTCGCTGTTGCTGACGATCCTGGACGAGCCCAACGTGCTTATCCTGGACGAGCCCGGCAACGACCTGGATACCGACATGCTCGCGATTGTCGAGGACCTGCTCGACGGCTGGCCCGGCACGCTGATCCTGGTGACGCACGACCGCTTCTTGATGGAGCGCGTGACCGACCAGCAGTGGGCGCTGCTCGACGGCCACCTGACGCATATGCCCGGCGGCGTCGACCAGTACCTGCGCCTGTGCAACGCTACCGCCGAGGGCGAGCCCGTGGGTGCGCCGAGCGCCAAGACCGGCACGTTTGACACTGGTGCTGCGGCGGCTGCGGCCGAAAAGCCCAAGTCGAGCGGCCAGCCCAATGGCCTTTCCAACGCCGAGCGCCAGAAGCTCCGCCGCGAGGTGAGCTCGCTCGAGCGCAAAATGGAGACGCAGCGCGCCCGCGTGGAGGAGGCCGAGGCCGCGATGGCACAGGTTGACCCCACCAACTACACGGCGCTCGGCGAGCAGCAGGCAAAGATCGACGAGGCCCACGCCGCCATGGACGAGCTGGAGATGGCGTGGCTCGAGGCGAGCGAGAAGCTCGAGGGCGAGGAGTAGGCGAGGATGATTAAGGCCGCGTTTTTCGATATCGACGGCACGCTGCTGAGCTTTAAGACCCACCAGATTCCGGCGTCGGCGCAGCAGGTACTCGACAGCTTTCGCGAGCAGGGGATTGCGTGCGTGATCGCCACGGGCCGCCCGACCTACCAGATGCCGGATTGGCTGTTCGACTTGGGATGGGATGCGTACATTACGCTTTCGGGCCAGCACTGTTTTGATGCCAAGGGCGTTTATCGCAGCTGCCCGATCGATCCGGACGACGTTGCGGTGATTGTGGACCAGGTGGCGCAGGGGCGCTACGACTCGCTGTGCATGCAGGGCGAGAACTCGTTTGTGAACCGCCTGTCCGAGCGCGTGGTGACGGCTGGCAACAACGCGGGGATCGTCTACCACGAGGAGCCGTTCGAGCATGCCTTCGATGCGCCGGTTTACCAGTTCTGCGCCTTTGTGGACCCGGCCGACGAGCATATCGTGACCGATGCGGTGTCGCATTCGCTCACTACGCGCTGGTGCGATTTGTTCTGCGACATTATTCCGGCCAACGGCGGCAAGGACCTGGGCGTGGCTGCGACACTGGAGCGGCTGGGTATCGACGCGAGCGAGGCGATCGCCTTTGGCGATGGCGAGAACGACCTGTCGATGTTTGCCGCCGTGGGCACGAGCGTGGCCATGGGCAACGCGCAGGACAC
>URTB01000196.1 GCA_900550595.1 uncultured Collinsella sp. | reverse complement strand
TATAGACAACATCGTCGATCTCGTAATGAAAACACACGACAGGGATATTGCGCGACGCAAAGAACTCACGGGTTCGATCGGCGGCGGATTCACAGGTCAGGACAAAATCACTCATATGAGGCTCCTTACTCATTGCTGCGCAAATTATCGCACAGTGAGCCTACATGCGGTACATATGTCCACTATTTACCAAATCGAACCAAAAATAGTGAACATCTTTACCACCATCGTCTCCACCGACCCGACGCATAAATATCTGAGAAAACACCCTCTGTCGTCTCCACCCGACCAACACATCTACCTTCACTAAATCGATTTACCAAACCGTTCAGCCGACAATTCAGCCGCTGGCGCAAAATCGAAACAAAAGCGGCGCATACTGGTAAACGTTTGACGCTGTTTATCAGTTTTACCAGCCCCATCGGAAGGTGTTTCATGGTCGCATTCGATCGCAACCCGCAAGACTTCAAGTATCTGCGCCTGCTGTCGAGACAGTTCCCCACCGAACAATCCGCATTTACCGAAATTATCAACCTCTCGGCCATCCTCAACCTACCCAAGGGCACCGAGCATTTTATGAGCGACGTGCATGGTGAGTACGAAGCCTTTATGCACATCCTCAACAACTGCTCGGGCGTCGTGCGCGAACATGTCGACGAGATCTTTGGCGACACGCTCTCCTTTGACGAAAAGGGCGAGCTGTGCACGCTCATCTACTACCCGCGCGAGAAAATCGAGCTGGTCCGCAGCCGGCGCGAGGACTCCCCCACCTGGTACAAGACCATGCTCGACCAGCTCATTGTGGTTGCCCGCTCGCTTTCGAGCCGCTATACGCGCTCCAAGGTGCGTAAGGCCATCCCGCGCGATTACGCCTACATCATCGACGAGTTGCTGCACACGCATCCGGATGAGAACAACTACCGCGTGCGGTATCACGAGCGCATTATCGAATCCATTCTGGAGACCGCCAGCGCCGATGACTTTATCGAGTCGCTTGCCTCGCTCATCAAGCGCCTCGCCGTCGACCACCTGCACTTGGTGGGCGACATCTTCGACCGTGGCGGCGGCGCTGCCAAGATTATGGACCGCCTGCTCACCTATCATTCGCTCGATATTCAGTGGGGTAACCACGATCTGCTGTGGATGGGCGCTGCGGCCGGTGAGCCCGCCTGCATCGCCACGGTGCTGCGCAACAACCTGCGCTACGACAATTACGAGATCCTCGAGAACGACTACGGCATCTCGCTGCGCGAGCTTGTCGCCTTCGCCGACGCCACCTATACCGCCGGCGAGTCCATCACCCCGCTGATCAAGGCCATCAACGTGCTGCTCTTTAAACTCGAGGGCCAGATTATCCAGCGCCACCCCGAGTTCGACATGACCGACCGCCTGCTGCTCGACAAGATCGACCACGACACCGGCACGGTCACGCTCGCCGACGGCAGCGTGTGGCCGCTCGCGACCAACGACTTCCCCACCGTCGACCCGACGGACCCCTACACGCTCACGCCCCAGGAGCAACACATCATCGACAAGCTCGTGTCCGAGTTTGTCACCGCCGATCATCTGCATCGCCATATCGATTTCCTCTACACCCACGGCTCGATGTACAAGGTCACCAACGGCAACCTGCTGTTCCATGGCTGTGTGCCGCTCAACGAGGATGGTACCTTTAGCAGCATGAACTGCCTGGGTACCTGGCACGCCGGTCGCGATTATCTCGATTTTTGCGACCGCATCGCCCGCCGCGCCTGGCGCGTGGGCGACCGCGACGCCCTCGACTGGATGTGGTACCTGTGGATCGGCTTTAACTCACCCGCGAGCGGACGCCTGGTGCGTACCTTTGAGCGTGCCTATATCGCCGATAAGAGCACCTGGGCCGAGCCGATGGACCCATACTTTACGCTTACCATGTCGCCCTCGCTCTGCGACGACATCATGCGCGAGTTCGGCGTCGCACCCATGGCATGTTCGCCGACCGGCCACATCATCAACGGTCATACGCCCGTCAAGACTACCAAGGGCGAGCAGCCCATCCGCGCCAACGGCAAGCTGTTGGTCATCGACGGCGGCTTCTGTCGCGCCTACCATCCCAAGACGGGCATCGCCGGCTACACGCTTATCTCGAGCTCGCGCGGATGCCGTCTTAAGTCGCACCGGGCCTTTACGACGGTTGCCGAGGCGCTCACCCGCAACGTGGACATCGAAAGCGAGACCAACCGCTTTGACGAGGCCGACCGCCGCCGCATGGTCAGCGATACCGACACTGGCGCCAAGATCCGCAGCCAAATCCAGGACCTACGTCAGCTGCTCGATGCATATAGAAACGGTGCTATCGAGGAGCGCGCCTAGCCCCGCCTGCGGGGATTGGCTAAACTTGCTGAGTTTGTCATCCCCGCGGCGCTCCGGCGCCACTCTAAGGCAGGTACCATGCAAAAGCTCCTTGCGCAGATCATGAAGTTTGGCGTCGTCGGCGTCATTGCCACCGTCATCGACTTTGGCATCATGAATCTGCTCCACTACGGTCTGGGCCTCAACATCCTGATCGCCAACACCAGCGGCTTTATCGTCTCGCTCATCTTTAACTACGTCGCGAGCATGAAGTACGTGTTCGCGCACAAGGAAGGCATGAGCCGCCGCCGCGAGTTCATTATCTTTGTCGTGCTATCCGTGATCGGCCTGGCACTCAACGACGGTATTGTGCTGGCCCTCAACGCCGGCCTGGGTCTCGAGGCCAATATCGCCAAGATTTGCGCCACCGCACTGGTCATGGTCTATAACTTTGTGACCCGCAAGATCTTCCTGGAGGGCGAAGAGACCAAGTAGCTCGACATCCCGATAGCCTTACGGCGCCCACAGTCGACGCGCGCTCAGCGAAGCATCGTCCGTGGGCGCCGCTCGTTTACGGGCAAATTTTCAACGTTTGCGGATTAGCTCTTGAATATTTGGCGAGTTCGTATAGTTCTTGCCAAAGACCTTACGTTTCCCATGCAAAAGCTCTAAAGTATCCTCTGCTCGATTCATCAACGCATTGGATGTGATTGCGTGCGCAAGGCACTGGCACAACCTCATACTAAGCAGTTCCTCAAGTTTGCTGTCGTGGGTCTTATCTCCTTTGGCATCGACTGGG
>URTB01000195.1 GCA_900550595.1 uncultured Collinsella sp. | reverse complement strand
GGCCCTGCACATGGGCGACCAGGCCGGGCTTGAGCATGGCGGTGTCGAAGTCATCAATCGCCACGAGCATATCGGCGTAGGTTTCGCGCATGACATCGGCCGCGCTGTTATCGAGCAGCAGCACCGCCTCGGGATCCAGAGCCTCAAGCGCCTCGCGGAACAGGTCGCACGGCAGGACATGGCCCACCGTCACAGCTCCGTCGCCCGCGCCGGCAACACTCGCCAGCACACAAAACTCTTCGGGCGCGTAACCGATTGCCCCGAGCGCCTTGCGCAATGCGGCGCCATCCGCGCCGGCGGCAAGTTCGCCGCCCGAGCGCTCGGCATCATCCAAATCACCTTTGACCAGCACGATCCGCGAGCACGCGTTGCCCACGATGCGCACGCCACGGCCCACAAGCGATGCGAGCTCCTGCTCGGCGGCCTGAGCGATAGCTTCTTTTTTCTGGCTTTGTGACGTGGACATGTGCTCTCCAATCGTTTGCGTGCCCACCATTATATAAAAGAGCCGCCCGTGAGTGGTTGCTTTGCGGGCCGTTGGGTATAAGCACGGTCGTACTGAGTTTTACGCGGCCGAGCCGCGTCGCATTATGGAGGTCACCATGGCTGACATTAAGCAGATTACCCCCGAGAACTTCGATTCCGTCGTTAGCGACAACCTTCCCGTACTGGTTGATTTTTGGGCGCCCTGGTGTGGGCCCTGCCGATCGCTCTCGCCCATCGTGGACGAGGTAGCCGACGAGCTGGCCGGCAAGCTTGCCGTTGCCAAGTGCAACGTCGATGACAATCAGGACCTGGCCATGAAGTTTGGCGTCATGAGCATCCCCACGCTGATTGTCTTTAAGAACGGTGAGGAGGTCGACCGCTCGGTCGGCGCGCTGCCCAAGGCAAGGCTGCAGGCATTGCTGGAGAAGCACCTGTAATACGCTGGTTACATTTTGGCGTCCTGCCGCCGTCCATGAGCGCTTTTGCACCGCTCGCCGGACTTCTGGATGCACCGCGTGCGACCACGGATAGTATGGTAAATACAAACAGCCCCCAGTGAACGGGTGCGGGTCACACAGACTCGCACCCGTTTTCTTATGCGGTAGCGCCCCGCGCGGGCGTAGTAGAATCTGAACCACTGGATTGCCCCGAGCATAAGGAGATTTCCCATGCATGACGTCGGAATGAACATGAGCCAGCTTGCCATGAGCGTCAAGCAGGTCGACGACACCATCGAGCTCGCCCACGAGTGGAGCCATCAGCTGCTGCATGCGACCGAGAATTTTGACATGGAGCGCATTGGCGCCAAGCTCGAAGCTGCCATGGCCGCACTGCACGAGGCGCATGACGCGCTCGAGGGCTACGAGGAAGCCATCGAGGCTGACCACAACTCCGTCGGCTCCGTAAAGCTGGTGTAGGGTGTCCGAACACGAACACGAGCACGGCTGCGGGCACGACCACCGCAACGACACGGGCGACGAGGCGAACTGCCGTTGCGGCGGCGGCTCCGAGCTGGTCCGTTTTTCGGTCACCGCGCCCGATGACCTACTGCGCCGCTTTGACGAGCAGATCGCACGCCGCGGCGACGTGGCCAACCGCTCCGAGGCAGTGCGCGATTTGATTCGCGCCTCGATCGCCAAAGAGCAGATGCGCACGCCCGATGAGCACGTTATCGGGTCGCTCACCATGATCTACGACCATCACACCGGCGATCTGACGCGTCGCCTGGACGAGGTGCAGCACGACTACACCGACGAGATCGTATCGACCATGCACGTGCATCTTGATCACCACAACTGTCTGGAGATCTTGGCGCTCAAGGGTCGCGGCGAGCGCGTCTACGAACTAGCCGACCGCCTGCTGGGCCTGCGCGGCGTTAAGCACGGCGAGCTCACCTGCGCCGCCACCAGGCAAAGTCTGGGGCTATAGCGGGATTTCCCGCAGCGCACCTGCCAAAAAGGGACAGGTTTGTTTTGGCAGGTTTAGAAGTTTTACCTACCAAAATAAACCTGTCCCTTTTTGGTCGGTTTTGATGAGGGGTGTCGCATGCGGCATGTGCATATTCATGTGACGGGCATTGTGCAGGGCGTTGGCATGCGACCGTTTGTGTATCGCGAGGCCATGGCGCATGGCATTTGCGGCTGGGTGCTCAATGCGGGCGACGGCGTGCACATCGAGGCGCATGCTCCGGCCGATGCGCTCGATGCTTTTGTTGCCGCGCTTTCCGAGCATGCGCCTGCGGCAGCCCGCGTAGAGCATGTCGAGACTATGGACCTGGCAGCCAACGGTTGGGATGCCGCCAGTGAACAGGGTTTTCGTATCGTAGCATCGCAGGACCAGACCGCGCACACGACGCTCGTCTCACCCGATATCGCCACCTGCGACGATTGCCTGCGCGAGTTGTTCGATCCCGCCGACCGACGCTATCATTACCCCTTTATCAACTGCACTAACTGCGGCCCACGCTTTACCATCATCCGATCGCTGCCTTATGACCGAGCGGCCACGTCGATGGATTGTTTTCCCATGTGCCCCAAGTGCGCCGCGGAGTATGCCGACCCACTCGACCGGCGTTTTCACGCGCAGCCCGATGCCTGCTTTGACTGCGGGCCGCATATTACGTGGCGCGAGGCGGGCGTGGGCAATGAGCAGAGCGAAGCCGCCGCGTCGCCGGCCGTCGGCACCACGCGCGAGACCAGCGACGCCATTATCGACCGCTGTGTTGAGCTGCTGGCCAACGGCGGTATCGTCGCTATCAAGGGTCTGGGCGGATTTCACTTGGCATGCGACGCCTCCAACGAGCAGGCGGTAGCCGAGCTTCGCCGCCGCAAACGCCGCAGCAACAAACCGCTTGCCGTTATGGTACGCGACCTTGCCGACGCTGAACGCCTGTGCCATGTCAACGACGTTGAGCGCGGCTTGCTGGCCGGCAGTATTCGTCCCATTGTGCTGCTGCGCCGACGTGCTGTTTGCGAGAGCGGCGGTTCCCCCAACGCCCTCGCGCTCGCGCTGTCCGTCGCACACGACCTTCCCGAACTCGGTGTTATGCTCCCCTACACCCCGCTTCAGCATCTGTTGCTTGCCGCGGCAGAAACCCGCGGCATGCACGCGCTCGTCATGACCAGCGGAAACCTGAGTGAAGAACCCATCGAG
>URTB01000194.1 GCA_900550595.1 uncultured Collinsella sp. | reverse complement strand
AGAGGCGCGTCAACCGCTTCGTAGAACTCGGAGACGGCATCCGCATGGCCATCCTCGACATCGTGCCTTTCGATGACTTGCGAGCCACGCCGGACAGCAGAGCGCCACATGTAATAGCCCACCAGCTGAACCATATAGGGATGCCCCATGCTCTTGTGTGCCGCAAGGTCCGCCGTCTCCGTGTCAACGTAAAGACCAGCGTCTTTGACCGTCTGGATATATGAATCACGCACCTTGGGCAAGGATATCGCCCCCAGCGTACGCTGCTGGGCACGCCGCAAAAACGTCACGCTCGGCTCTTCGAGCAGATCGTCAACCATACTGGGTAAGCCGGCGAACACCAGCGCAAGACCGCGCTGGTCGCTATCGGGCAATCCCGTGGCATCCTGGTCTCCGAGCACCTGCTGATAGAGAACGGCAAGAGCCGCTAGTTCCTCGATAGACGCAGATTGCGCCTCGTCAATCGCAAACAGTATGCCCTTGCCTGGACCGAGCTTCTTGAGGCGCTCGTTGACCAGCCCTCGCAACGTTTCGCCCTTTGCTCGCGCCGCCTCGACCGACATCCGGCCAAACGACGAACCGAATTCCATTGACGTCACAACGGGCCTATTCGAGCGAAGCGCGTCGGCCAAGCGGTCGCATAAGCCAAGCGAAGCGGAATCGGAGACAACCGCCCATCCGCGCTCGCTGGCCAGACGTTGCAGCTCCCGCAGGAGAACTGTCTTGCCGCAGCCGCGGTTTCCCGTAATGAGCATGAGCCTGCCCGGCGCTCCGGCGCCGTTATCGAGCCCTTCCTCGAAATCTTCGATGACCGACTCGCGACCAATGAGCATCGGAGGCCGCTTGCCTGCCGTTGGCTTAAAGGGATTTGGATTCATGTCGGCCTCCTCGGATTGGCAAACGCTGCCTATAGTTATACCAACTTATACCGAGTTATACCAACAGCAGGTGACAAAGAGGCCGCCCTTCTATCACCTATGGCAGAAGAACTCTGCGTCTGCTGCTCGCCAGGGGCGGAAGGTGGAGGGATCGACCTTTACGTGGGCTGCCTCGGGGACGTCGTACCATTTGACCGTGTAACCGGCGCCGTGGGAGCAAAAGACCGAATCGGGCGTGTTGGGCAGATCGGCCTCGGGCTCATAGGCGGCCGTCTCGATGACGCGCTCGGCATCATGGCAAGCCGCATAGCCGGCGAACTCTAGGTACAGATGCCCACGACCACTCGTATAGGCGGCCACCTCCAGCGCGTAATCCTGCACCTCAGATGCCGGCACGCGACCCACAAGCTTCGCCCGGTCTCCCGCCATCGTCGGCGGCTCGTACTCGGCACCCATGCGCGTGGCATCCGAGAGTGCCCGGCCCACGCACTCCCCCGGCACCTCGAGCTCAAAGCGATACCACGGCTCCAACAGCACCGCCGCGCCGGCGTCACGCGCCTGCATCAAACCCTGGCGAATCGCGCGGTACGTGGCCTGGCGAAAGTCGCCGCCCTCGGTGTGTTTGGCATGCGCACGGCCGCCCGTGAGTGTAATGCGCACATCGGCGATGGGCGAGCCGGTCAGCACGCCCAGGTGATCGCGCTCCATGGCGTTGGTGAGTGCCAAACGCTGCCAGTTAAGATCGAGCTCGTCGGTCGAGGTCACGGTGCCAAACTGCACGCCCGAACCCGCTGGCAACGGCTCCAGGCGCAGATGTACCTCGGCATAGTGGCGCAGCGGCTCAAAGTGGCCCACGCCCTCGACCGGCTGCGAAATAGTCTCCTTATAGAGAATGCCGCCGGGCTCAAACTCGACCGCAAGGCCAAAACGATCGGCAAGAACGCGCTGCACGACCTCGAGCTGCACCGCTCCCATGAGCTGCAGATGTATTTGTTCAAGATGCGTATTCCAGCTTACGCCGAGCATGGGATCCTCGTCGGCAAGCTCGGCCAGCGCTTGGAACACCGTATGGACATCGTGCTCGTTCGGCAGCACCGTATAGGTGAGAACCGGCGCAATGACAGGTGCATCGCCCGCGGGCTCCGCGCCCAGGGCGTCCCCCGGGCGAACGTGCGCAAGGCCCGTCACGGCACAAATACCGCCAGCAGCAACTTCTTGGGCAAGCTCATACTTCTCGCCGTTATAGATGCGTACCTGATCGACCTTCTGCTCCCATGCCTCGGCACCGGAACGTCCGCCAATCATCTGCTTGGCATGCAGCGTGCCGCCGGTCACTTTAACCCATGCCAAGCGCTCACCGCGATCCCCGCGGCTGACACGATAGACGCGCGCGGCAAACTCCGGGTGCCATGCCTGTTCGCGCATCAGCGCGCATATGCCATCCAGCAGTTCGTCCACGCCTTGGTCCTTGAGCGCCGATCCGGCAAAGCAAGGAAAGAGCTTGCGCTCGGCAACCATGCGCGACAGCGTCGCGGCGGAAAGCTCACCCGCCTCAAGAAACTCCTCGAGCGCCGCCTCGTCCAACGCAGCAGCGTCCTCCTGAACGGAGCCGCCCGCCAGCAGTTCGTTGGCATCCAGGCAGCCTTCGGAAAGACGCTGCCCAAGCTGTGCCAGCAAAACATCGCGGCCGGGATTCTCCAAATCGATCTTGTTGATGAAGATGAATGTCGGGATGTCATAACGTGCAAGCAGGCGCCACAGGGTTTCGGTGTGCCCCTGCACGCCGTCGTTGGCGCCCACAACCAAAATCGCATAGTCGAGTGCGCGCAGCGTGCGCTCCGCCTCGGCCGAAAAATCAACGTGGCCGGGCGCATCCACGAGCATGACGTGGGTATCGCCGTGGTCGAGTACAGCCTGCGACGAGAAGATCGTAATGCCACGCTCGCGCTCGATCGCGTTAGTGTCCAGATGCGAATCGCCATCGTCCACGCGGCCGCGCTTGCGAATGCGACCCGCATTGAACAGCATGGCCTCGGCCAACGTGGTCTTGCCGGCATCGACATGCGCCAAGATTCCAACGACCGCTTGCTTCGACATGGCTCTCCTCTTATTGCAAGCCCATCGCACGCGGCAACGGGCACCCTCGTTCCACACTGGATGATACAATTTACGGGCCGGCGGGCGAAGCGGGCCCTATCCCCCGACCGAGCTCATCGCCCCGCGTTGCCGCGCGGCGATTTTCGTAGGTTCGCGCCTTGCGAAAGCCGGC
>URTB01000193.1 GCA_900550595.1 uncultured Collinsella sp. | reverse complement strand
CCTCGGGGCCCATATCGATCAGGCGGTCGGCAACCTTGATGACATCAAGGTTGTGCTCGATCACCAGAACCGTGTTGCCCGCATCGACCAGGCGTTGCAACACGTCGAGCAGCTGACGAACATCCTCAAAATGGAGGCCGGTTGTGGGCTCGTCCAAAATGTAGAACGTCTTGCCTGTCTGGCGACGATGAAGCTCCTTGGCGAGCTTCACGCGCTGCGCCTCGCCGCCCGAAAGCGTCGTAGCGGGCTGACCCAAGCTCACGTAGCCCAGACCCACGTCATATAGGGTCTGCAGTTTGCGCTTAATCTGCGGGATATTCCCAAAGAAAGCCAGTGCTTCGGTGACACTCATGTCGAGCACATCCGAGATTGTCTTGCCGCGGTAGGTAACCTCGAGCGTCTCGCGGTTATAACGCTTGCCGCCACATACCTCACAGGGGACATAGATATCGGGAAGGAAGTGCATCTCGATCTTAATCTGGCCATCGCCCTTGCACGCCTCGCAGCGACCTCCGCTTACGTTAAAGGAGAAACGTCCCGGCGAGTAGCCGCGCGCCTTCGACTCCGGCGTGCTTGCAAATAGCGCACGCAGATCATCCCAAAGGCCAATATAGGTCGCAGGGTTCGAACGCGGCGTGCGACCGATCGGTGACTGGTCGATATCGATTACCTTATCGATGCACTCAATGCCCTCAATCTTCTTGTACGGCCCCACAGGACGCGTCGAACGATGGATGGCATTCGTAAGCGCGGGCGCAATCGTATCGGTGACCAGGGAGCTCTTGCCCGATCCCGAAACACCGGTAACGACTGTGAGCGTACCGAACTCAATCTTGGCGGTAACGTTTTTGAGGTTATTAGCGCGGGCGCCCGTGATCTTAAGACAGCCGCGGCCGGGCTTGCGGCGCTCATCGGGCACGCGGATCATCCGCTTGCCGGTCAAATAAGCACCCGTCATGGAATCGGGGCATGCCATGATATCGGCAGGCGTTCCCGCGGCGACCACGTGTCCGCCGTTAACGCCCGCACCGGGACCCATATCGATCACGTAGTCTGCAGCGCGAATTGTATCTTCGTCGTGCTCGACGACGATAACGGTATTGCCGATATCGCGCAAGCGCTCGAGCGTCTTGATCAGGCGTTCGTTATCGCGTTGGTGAAGGCCGATCGACGGCTCGTCCAGAATGTACAGAACGCCCATGAGGCCGGCGCCGATCTGCGTTGCCAGGCGAATGCGTTGGGCCTCACCGCCAGAAAGCGTCGCCGAGGCGCGATCGAGCGTCAGATAGTCGAGTCCGACATCGACCAGAAAACGCAGGCGCTCCAGGATTTCCTTGACGATACGACCGCCGATGAATTGTTGACGCTCTGTGAGCTCAAGGTCCTCAAAAAACTCGAGCGACTCGCGACAGGACAGGCAGCAGACATCGTAAATGGACTTGCCGCCCACGGTGACGGCAAGCATCTCGGGACGCAGGCGAGCACCGTGACAGCTCGAGCATGGCTCTTCGCGAATGTATTTCTCCAAGCGAGCCCTGGTGTTCTCGTTCGTCGTCTCGTTGTAGCGCTCGTACAGGATATTGCGCACACCCGAGAACTTAGTGTCCCACTGGCTGCGACGCCCATCGAGCTTTTGATAGTCGACCGAAATCTTCGTGTCGCCCATGCCATCCAAAAACGCACGACGCACCCGCGGGGGCAGGTCCTCCCATGGCGTATCGGCACTCACCTTAAAGTGTTTGCAGACCGCAGCAAAAATCTGCGGATAATAGTTGGAATTGCCGAACAGGCTACCAAAGACTCCGTCGGCAATCGACTTTGAGGGGTCTTCAATCAGCGCCTCGGCATCGACTGTCTTTTTAAAGCCCAGGCCATCGCACTCGGGACATGCACCATAGGGCGCGTTGAACGAGAAATCGCGCGGCTGCAGGTCGTCGATGGAATGCCCGTGCTCCGGGCACGCCAGTGCCAGCGAATACTCCAGCAGCTCGCCCTCGGTTCCCTCGGGAGCGTCGCGCTCGGGCAGCATGTACACGTTCACATTGCCGTGTGCCAAGGCAGTCGCCTGTTCAACCGACTCGGCGATACGGCCCAGAGAGTTTTCCCGAATCACGATGCGGTCGACTACGACCTCGATATCGTGCTTGAACTTTTTGTCCAGATCGATGGGGTCGTCGAGCGAGCGTACTTCGCCGTCGACACGCACGCGGCTAAAGCCCTCAGCCCGAAGATCCTCGAACAATTTTGCGTACTCGCCTTTGCGCCCGCGCACCACCGGTGCCAGCACAAACGCACGACGACCCTCTCCCGCTGCCAGGACCTTATCGGCGACCTGGTCGGTGGTCTGGCGCTCGATAACGCGACCGCACTCGGGACAGTGCGGCGTGCCCACGCGTGCAAAAAGCAAGCGAAGGTAGTCATAAATCTCAGTTACAGTACCCACCGTCGAGCGCGGATTCTTGGACGTCGTCTTCTGATCGATCGAGACGGCCGGCGAAAGGCCGTCGATCGAGTCTAGATCGGGCTTGTCCATCTGGCCTAAAAACTGGCGCGCATAACTCGACAGGCTCTCCACGTAGCGACGCTGACCCTCGGCATAGATCGTGTCAAACGCCAGCGAGCTCTTGCCCGAGCCCGAAAGACCGGTAATGACCACGAGCTCGTCGCGCGGGATGGAAACATCGATATTGCGCAGGTTGTGTTCGCGCGCACCACGGATAACGATAGAAGAATCAGACATGGAAGCTCCTTGCCTCCTATAACCTCAAATCACACTGTCGATGAGTTTAACGCACTCAACGCGCACAGATGTTCGTAATACAAGATTCGCAGACCTTTTGCTTTGCGTGTCGGGTGCTTTGTTTCTCGAAATGCCGTGGAAAGGTTAGAGTAATCTAAAACTGAACTTAATTTGCTGTAACAGAGGAACGTCCATGACCGAAGATATCCCCCTTGAAATCACTTCGAGTGGCATGGCCAATCTGCCCATATTCATCGCCGTCCTTATCGTGGCCGCCGTCGTCGTGCGCGTGTATTTTTCAATCAAACACAACGAAAAACCGCCCATTGCCCGCGTCTTTTGGTGCGCGATGCTCCTCATCCCGCTCGGCATGGTAGCTGCTGTTAGCGCCGGGCGATTTTAGCCGCTAATAGTCAAACGATTTTGACCAATCCC
>URTB01000192.1 GCA_900550595.1 uncultured Collinsella sp. | reverse complement strand
ATGGAAAACATCGCGGCGCTGCGGGCATCTCCGTCGGTGAGGATTTCCTCGTGCTGCTCGTGGTAAGCGTCGAGTGCTTTTTGCCAGCGGATATCGCTCATGCCCCAGTCGTCGTCGAGCTCGCCCAGGTCGCGAACGTGCTCGCGGGCGGCAAGGGTCACGCGGCGGAAGAGCGCATTGCGCACCAACAGCGTGCAGCCGCGGCGGTCCGCCACGACCTCGTCGATGCCCTGCGGCGGCGCGGCGTCGAGGGCTGCCGGGTTGCCGGCGTTCTCCCACTCGTCCACCAGGCTCGAGTCCACCGAGCGCACCACAAAGCCCAGCCACGAGATAATGTCGCGCAGGCGCTCGTCGCGCTTCTCGATGGGTACGGTGCGGTCGAGCGAACGGTAGGCCTCTGCCAGGTAGCGCAGCAAAATGCCCTCGGAGCGGGCGATGCCGAGCTTTTGGATATAGCCCTTAAAATCACTCGCGCTTTCCAGCATATCGCGCAGGACGCTCTTGGGAGAGAGCTGGTAGTCGTTTGCCCAGGGTACTTCCTGGCAGTACTTGTCAAAGGCGGCATCGAGCAAGTCCTCGAGCGGCTTTTCGTAGGTGACATCCTGGATGCGCTCCAGGCGTTCTTCATATTCGACGCCGTCAGCCTTCATTTCGGCCATCGCGCGGTCGCGCGCGGCTCGCTCCTGTGCACGCAGCACCTGCTTGGGGTCCTCGAGCGTAGCCTCGACCATCGAGATCAGATCCATGGTATAGGTCTCACTCTCGGGGTCGAGCAGCTCCAGGGCGGCAAGCAAAAACGGCGAGAGCGGCTGATCGAGCGCAAAGTCCTCGGGCAGATCGACCGTCAGCGCGTAGTCGATGTCCGGCGCGGCGTCAGCCGGAGCGTCGAGCGCGGGCGGCACCTCGGTGCGCACGACGACGCCGGAGTCGATGAGCGTGGCGAAGATCTCGTCGGCACGAACCTCGAGCTTTGCCTTTTCCTCGGGCGTTTGCAGGCTTGTCTCGATGAGGTCGTGCACGCGGGCGCGAGCGTCGCCGCCCTGCTCGACCACGCTAATCACCATGGAGTGCGTGATACGCAGGCGCGGCTTGAGCGTTTCGGGCTGCGTCTCGATCAGACGCTCAAAGGTCTGCTTGTTCCAGGTGACAAAGCCCTCGGGGGCCTTTTTCTTTTTAATCTTGCGGAGCTTCTTGGGGTCGTCGCCCGCCTTGGCCATGAGCTTGGCGTTCTCGATCTCGTGCTCCGGGGCCTCGGCGATGACCATACCCTCGGTGTCAAAGCCCGAGCGACCGGCGCGACCAGCGATCTGATGGAACTCACGGGCGCGCAGGCGACGCATCTTGTAGCCGTCGAACTTGGTGAGCGCGGTGAGGACCACGGTGTGGATGGGCACGTTGATTCCGACGCCGAGTGTGTCGGTGCCGCAGATGACGGGCAGCAGGCCCTGCTGCGCCAGGCGCTCGACCAGGAGGCGATAGCGTGGCAGCATACCGGCGTGGTGCACGCCGACGCCGCAGCCGAGCAAGCGTTTGAGGATCTTGCCGAAGGCCGTCGAGAAGCTCGTGCCTTTGGCGGCTTCCTTAATAGCCTCGCGTTGCTCCTTGCTGGCGATGCCAAAATTGGCGAGGGATTGCGCCGTCGCAAGGGCGGCATCCTGGCTAAAGTGCACGATATAGAGCGGGGCCTCTCCACGGCGCATGGCGAGCTCGACGGTGCCCTCGAGCGAGGTCGTCACGTAGTCATAGCTCAGGGGCACGGGGCGCGGGGCGTCGACAACCAGGTCGCAAGCAGCGCCGGTGTGCTCTTCGAGAGAGGCGGCGATTGCAGTGACATCGCCGAGCGTAGCGCTCATGAGCATAAACTGCGTGTGGGGCAGGGTGAGCAGCGGCACCTGCCAGGCCCAGCCGCGATCGGGGTCGGCAAAGTAGTGGAACTCGTCCATGGCCACACAGCCCACGTCGGCGTCCTCGCCCTCGCGCAGTGCGTCGTTGGCAAGGATCTCTGCTGTGCAGCAGATGACGGGCGCCTTGGTGTTGATATGCGTGTCGCCAGTGATCATACCAACGTTATCGCGGCCGAGCACCTGTACCAGGTCAAAAAACTTTTCGCTGACCAGAGCCTTGATGGGGGCCGTGTAATAACAGCGCTTACCCTGCGCCATACCCATAAAGAGCATGCCCAGCGCGACGAGCGATTTACCCGATCCGGTCGGTGTGCCTAAAATGACGTGATCGCCGGCTGCCAGGTCCATGAGGGCCTCTTCTTGGTGATCCCACAGCTCAATGCCGCGGCTGCTCGTCCATTCAAAGAAGCGTTCGAAGGCCTGATCAGGCGTGAGCCATGGTTCGGGCTCACTGCCATCTTCGGGCTCCCACCAGGTGGGGGAGAGCGCACCGAGCGAACCGAACTCTGCCTCGGTTCCCGTGCCGCCCGAGAATGAGCTGGCAGCGCCGGCGCCGGAGACGGTGCTGGCGGCGGTATCTGTCGTGGTCTGTGCCATGTGGTTGCTTTCTCTCGCGATTGTCCGCCAACTATTATGGCGTAGCGGCGGCGTGGGGTGCCAGCGCGCGAGAAAATGCAGGAAATGGGCGTTCTGCCCAGCCGTTTAGTGTAGTCGCTAGCTAAGTGAGTAGACTTTTTGCGATATTGCGAGCACATGGCTTTTGCGCAAGGGTTCTACCTGCGGTTTTATGTTTCGCTATGCGGGCTGTGCTTGGCTATTGCAAAATAGTCTACTCACTTAGGTTTGAGGGCCGTTCGCTGGCGCCTATTTGCGCTTGTTTGCCAACGCCGCGACCATCAGAAGCCCCTAGGACTCTTGCGGTAGACGCTTCTTGCCCTTGCGGGCACGGTTTCTAAAGTTCTCGACGGCCTCTTCCATGCCCAGAGGCACATAGGCGAGCTCATCGAGGTTATCGGGCAGGTAGCAGGCTAGGCTTTGCTCCTGCGCGCGGCCCGCCGCGAGCTGTTCATCGCTGGGCTGCGCTCCAGGTGTGGCGCAAATGCCATAGACGGCGGCACCCATCTCGCGCGTGCGGCGCTCGTACTCGGTCTCGGGATGCTCGGGATGGTCGCGGCGGACGTCGTCGCTTACCCAAAGTGTATCGTAGCCGGCCGCGGCAAACTGTCCCAGGGCGTAATCGCGCAACGGCTTGCTATCGGTGCGCAGTGTGACGGTAGCGCCGGCTG
>URTB01000191.1 GCA_900550595.1 uncultured Collinsella sp. | reverse complement strand
GTCGAAAAACTTTGCTACTCCAAAAACTCAATCGCGTCAAGGCTTTTCTTGCCCAACGATCGGTACCTGATAAACTATTAGGTTGCGATAACTGGCGAAGCTATGCCTCGCCAATCCACCGAGCATTTCCGTGAAGGAGGAAAAACCTGGTGACCTACGCATACACTGCCACTGAGCGCAAGCGCGTCAGCTTCGGGAAAATCCCGGAGGCCATGGAGCTCCCCAACCTTATCTCTGTTCAAAGGGAATCCTTTGAGCGTTTTAAGGACGAGGGCCTTCGTGAGGCGTTCAAGGAATCCAGCCCCATCCAGAGCCAGAACCATGTTCTCGAGGTTACCTTCGGCGAGCATCAGTTCGGCGACCCCGCGCACACCGTCGAGGAGTGCCGCGAGAAGGATATGACCTATCAGGCTCCGCTTCTGACCGACGTCCGTCTCACCAACAAGGAGACCGGCGAGATCAAGGAGCAGCTCGTCTTCATGGGCGACTTCCCCATGATGACCGATCAGGGCACCTTCATCATCAACGGTACCGAGCGTATCGTCGTCTCGCAGCTCGTCCGCTCCCCGGGCGTGTACTACAGCTCCGAGATGGATTCGGGCAAGCAGATCTACAAGGCTCAGATCATCCCGTCCCGCGGTGCCTGGCTCGAGTTTGAGGTCGACAAGCGCGACCAGCTCATGGTCTCCATCGACCGTAAGCGCAAGCAGAGCGCCACGATGTTCCTGCGCGCCCTTGGCATCGCCGTCACCAACGACGATATCATCGAGCTGCTCGGCAACTCCGATGTGATCAAGCGCACCCTCGAGCGCGATACCGCCCTCACTCGCGAGGACGCCCTCATCGAGATTTACCGTCGTCTGCGCCCGGGCGAGCCTCCCACCGTGGATGCTTCCCGCAGTCTGCTCGAGGGCCTGCTCTTCAACCCGCAGCGCTACGATCTGGCCCGCGTCGGTCGTTACAAGGTCAACAAGAAGCTCAACCTCACCACCGAGGAAGAGGTCACGGTGCTCACCGACGAGGACATCGTCGCTACGCTTCGCTACCTGCTGTCCCTCGCTGCCGGCGAGCAGGGCTTCAAGGTCGACGACATCGACCACTTTGGCAACCGCCGCATTCGCACCGTCGGCGAGCTCGTCGCCAACCAGTTCCGTATCGGCATGAGCCGTATGGAGCGCGTCGTCCGTGAGCGCATGAGCTCCCAGGACATCGACGAGATCACCCCGCAGTCGCTCATCAACATCCGTCCGATCGTGGCCTCTATCAAGGAGTTCTTCGGTTCCTCGCAGCTCTCGCAGTTCATGGACCAGGCGAACCCCCTGACCGGTCTGACTCACAAGCGCCGTCTGTCCGCACTCGGCCCTGGCGGCCTTGCCGGCCACAAGTCGGGCTCCAGCCGCCGCACCAACGTGCCGACGGCCGTCCGCGACGTTCACAACTCGCACTACAGCCGCATGTGCCCGATCGAGACCCCCGAAGGCCCCAACATCGGCCTGATCGGCTCGCTCGCCCTCTACGCCCGCGTCAACGAGTATGGCTTCATCGAGGCCCCGTTCCGTCGTGTCGAGAACGGCGTTGCCACCGACCAGATCGACTGGATGACCGCTGACGAGGAAGAGAAGCACGTCATCGCGCCGGCCAACACGCCGCTCGATCCCAAGACCAACGAGTTCATCACGACCGATGCCGAGGGCAAGATCGTCCGTCCGCATACCGTGATCGCCCGTACCCGCGACTTCGACGGCTCCTTCGGCGCTCCCGCCGACGTGCCTGTCGAGGACGTCGACTACATGGACGTCTCGCCGCGTCAGATGCTCTCCGTCGCAGCCACGCTGATTCCGTTCCTCGAGCACGACGACGCCAAGCGTACGCTCATGGGCGCCAACATGCAGCGTCAGGCCGTGCCGCTGGTTCACCCCGCCGCTCCCTATGTCGGTACCGGCATGGAGCGTCGCGCCGCCCTGGACTCTGGCGAGGTTACCCTGGCCAAGAACGCCGGCGAAGTCATCTATGCCGACGCCTCCAAGATCATCGTCAAGCATGCCGGCGGCATGGACGAGTATCACCTGGCCAAGTACCAGCGCTCCAACCAGTCCACCTGCATCAACCACCGTCCGCTCGTGCGCGTCGGTGACACCGTTGAGCAGGGCGAGCCTCTGGCCGACGGTCCTTCGACCGATCATGGCGAGCTCGCACTGGGCCAGAACCTCACCGTGGCATACATGCCGTGGGAAGGCTTCAACTACGAGGACGGTATCGTCGTGTCCGAGCGTCTGGTGGCCGAGGACCTGCTGACGACCATCAATATCACCCGTCACGAGATCGACGCCCGCGACACCAAGCTCGGCCCCGAGGAGATCACTCGCGAGATCCCGAACCTCTCCGAGGACATGCTTGCCAACCTCGACGAGGACGGCATCATCCGCATCGGCGCCGAGGTCGGCCCTGGCGACATCCTGGTCGGCAAGGTCACGCCTAAGGGCGAGAGCGCTCTGACCGCCGAGGAGCGCCTGCTGCGCGCCATCTTCGGTGCCAAGGCTCACGATGTTCGCGACACCTCCCTTAAGATGCCTCACGGCGCTTATGGCCGCGTCATCGACGTCGTCCGCTTTAGCCGCGAGAACGGCGACGACCTGGCCCCCGGCGTCAACGAGCAGGTGCGCGTCTACGTCGCCCAGCGTCGTAAGATCCAGCAGGGCGATAAGATCGCCGGTCGCCACGGCAACAAGGGCGTTATCTGTAACGTTCTGCCGGTCGAGGACATGCCCTACATGGCTGACGGTACCCCGATCGACGTTATCCTCAACCCGCTGGGCGTTCCTTCGCGTATGAACGTCGGTCAGCTGCTCGAGTGCCACCTTGGCTGGGCTGCTGCCTGCGGTTGGGATACCGAGGATGCCGACTCCGACAAGTATGTCCCCGGTCCGTTCTTCGTCTCGACGCCCGTCTTCGACGGCGCCAAGGAGGACGAGATCGCCGAGGTCATCCGTCGCGCCAACAAGAACATGCTCAACAAGGCCACCGCTGCCTTTGGCGATCACATGCGTCCCGAGTTTGTCACCCAGCTTGACGAGCGCGGCAAGACCCGCCTGTTCGACGGCCGCACCGGCGAGGAGTTCCGCGAGCCCATTACCGTGGGTACGTCCTACATCCTCAAGCTCGGCCACATGGTCGACGACAAGATCCACGCCCGTTCGAC
>URTB01000190.1 GCA_900550595.1 uncultured Collinsella sp. | reverse complement strand
ATTGCTCTCGCACTTAGACATGAGCCTCCCCTCCCTTGCAGAAAAACGGAATGATCAGATCGTCAAAATCCTGAATCTCCTCGTGACCGAAGCCTTCAAAGAACTCATGACGCTTTTCGCAGGTCAGGTTGTTGTAGACTGCAAACTGCGTCGCCGGAGGGCAGACGATATCGGCTGTGCCCGTGCCAAACAGCACGGGGCATTTGACCATGGGGGCAAAGTTCTTGGAATCGAAGTACGCCAGCTTGGCATAGGCTTCGTCGATACGAGTCGAGTCCTCGTCAAACCAGCGAGACCAATAGCGCAGGCCCTCGTAGGCGATGTCGTCGGCATCCAAATCCCAGACCAGGCGGAAATCCGACAGGAAGGGATAGAGGATGGCGGCGCGATTGATAAGCTCGCTGTTAAGCGCACAGGTCGCTATACCCAAACCGCCGCCCTGCGACGCGCCGTTCACAAACACACGGGCAAGATCGATGCCCTCGAGCTCGCGAACAATACGGCACAGAATGCGAATATCTTGGTGCAAGCGGACATAGTAGAGGTTGGCCGGGTCACCGTCGATACCGGCGACGATATGGCCCGCGACCGTTGTGCCCTCAAATCCGCCAATGTCCTCGGACGGACCTCCTTGACCAGGACAATCGAGAGCAATGAGCGCCATGCCCATGCCCGCAAACGATGCCTGCTCAAACCAGCTGCGACTCGCACCTGGATATCCATGGAACTGAAGTACCAATGGCATGGGCTCGTCCGAGACAGGTTTAAGGTACTTGGCGTGCAGGCGAGCGCCACACATGCCGGTATACCAGAGATCGAAAAGCTGGCAGGTCACGGCATCGGTGACCGATGCCGCCTCGATCGCATAGTCAAGTCCGACGGCGTCAGCCTCGGCCGTGCGATCCTTCCAAAAGAGATCGAAATCTGATGGACGGGGCATGGCGCCTCGATATTCACCAAATTGCTGTTGTAGCTCCTGAGCACTTGGCATGGCTCGTGAACCCAACCTTTCGAAATCGCAACGGAGGTGCGCCCGGCAAGGGAACCGGGCGCACGGGAGGGAAAGCGAGGCTACTCGCCGAGCTTGGGATGCAGCAGCGACGGCGCAGCGCCGAGCAGCATCTTGGTGTAGGGGTCCTGAGGGTGCTGGAAGACCTGCTTGGCCTCGCCCTGCTCGACGATCTTGCCGCCATTCATAACGATGATGTCGTCAGAGATATAGCGGACCGTCTGGATGTCATGGCTAATGAACACCATGGCCAGGCCGAGCTCCTTCTTAAGGTCGGTCAGCAGGTTCAGAATCTGCGCGCGGACCGAAACGTCCAGAGCCGAGGTGGGCTCGTCGGCGATGATGGCATCGGGGTTCAGCGACAGGGCACGGGCAATTGCCACGCGCTGGCGCTGGCCGCCCGAAAGCTGGCCAGGAAGAACCTCGGCGGCGGAGCTGGGCAGGCCGGTGAGCTCCAAGAGCTCCTTGACGCGCTTCTCCTGCTCGGCCTCGGTACCCAGGTTGTGGACGCGCATGGGGTCGAGCAGTTGCTCGCGAACGACCATGCGGGGATTGAGCGCCGTGGCCGGGTTCTGGAACACGACCGAGATGACGCGACCCATGTGGCGACGGTCCTCGGCGGTACGTTTGGTAACGTCCTTGCCCTTAAAGTAGACCTTGCCGCTCGTGGGGGCCTGCAGGCCGCACATGACGTTAGCCGTGGTGGACTTTCCGCAACCAGACTCGCCGACGATGCCGATGGTCTGTCCGGGCATGAGCTTAATCGTTACACCCTGGACGGCGTGAACCAGGTTGGGGTGCAGAATCGAGCCGGTACGGGTCCTAAAGGTGACGTGGACGTCATCAAGGAAGATGATCGGCTCGACGCCGTTGACTGCGGTCTCGCTCATCTACATCACCTCCGCGTGAGGGGTCAAACCATTTGCCTTGAGCACCTCGTCGGGGAGCTCGGAATAGAAGTGCTCGGTGCCGGGCACGCGCTTGAAGACCGGACGGGTGTCCAGGCCAATGCGCGGATGACTCGAGCGGGGTGCGAAGCGATCGCCCTTGGGGAAATCGCGCGGGCTCGGAACGGCGCCGGGCACCTGGTGCAGGCGGCCCGAACCGCTCTCGATGGACAGGACGGAACCCAGAAGACCGCGAGTGTACTCGTGGATCGGGTTGGTGAGCAGCTCCTTGGTGGGCGCCTGCTCGATAACCTGGCCGGCGTACATAACCGTGATGTTATGGGCGACCTCGGCGACCAGTGCCAGGTCGTGCGAAACGAAGATCATGGCAAAGCCGAGCTTGGCCTGAAGGTCGTTAAGCAGCTTGATGACCTGCTTCTGGACGGTAACGTCCAGAGCGGTCGTGGGCTCGTCGCAGATGACCAGCTTGGGGTCGCGGGTAAGGGCCATAGCGATCAGAACGCGCTGACGCTGACCACCGGAAAGCTCATGCGGATAGCTCTCGAGCGTACGCTTGGGGTCGAGGCCCACGAGCTCCAGGAGCTCCTCGGCGCTACGGGTGCCGCCGCGCTTGGTGAGCTGCTTCATCTGGGCGGAAATGAGCATGGAGGGGTTGAGCGAGGACAGGGCGTCCTGATAGACCATGGCGATATCGGTACCGCGCAGGCCGAACCACTCCTTCTTGCTCATCTTGAGCAGATCGCGGCCCTCCCAGAGAACCTCACCAGAAAGGTGCTCGTCATCGTCGGTCAGGCCCATGATGGCCAGCGTGGTGATGGACTTACCGCAGCCGGACTCGCCTACCAGGCCCATGGTCTGGCCGGGACGGACGTCAAAGTTGACGTGGTCGACGACGTTGATGTCACCGTGGTGCTCAAACTGAATGCAGAAGTCACGGACCGAGAGAATCGGCTCGACAGACTCGTCGGGCACATGGCGGTCGTTACGCTTGAGCTCGACATCGCGCAGGGCGCCAAGGCGAGCGGAGAGGGACTGAGCCTGCTCCTTGTAGGCACGAACGGGGTCGGAGACCAGCAGATCGGCCTCGCGACGCTTGGAGGAATCGGTCGGATCCAGGGCGGCGGAGGGAGCGGCAGCCATAGCGTCGGTAATGCCCTCGGAGAGGATGTTGAGCGCCAGGCAGGTGATCATAATGGCCAGGCCCGGGAACAGTGCCTGCCACCAACGGCCAGCGAGCACGCCGCCGCGGGCGTCGGCGAGGATGTTGCCCCAGGTAGCGGTGGGCTCCTGGAT
>URTB01000189.1 GCA_900550595.1 uncultured Collinsella sp. | reverse complement strand
GCGCGGTCGTGCGCATCCTCGATCAGCTTGGCGACAATCGCGTCCACGCGCTCGGCCGTACCGGGGGCGCAGGTGAGCGACGTGTCCTGGTTGAGGTACGCATTCTGAACGGTACCAAGCGCCATCATGCCAAACTCGTCGGACATACCAAAGCGCGTCACCATGTTGCGGGCGAGCTTGGTGGCCTGCTCGATATCGTTGGCGGCACCGGTCGTCATCTCGCCAAAGATGAGCTCCTCGGCCGCGCGACCACCGCAGTAGACGGCGAGCTTGTCCAGGACCTCCTGGCGCGTGGTAAGGAAGCGCTCGTCCTCCTCGACCTGCATGGTGTAGCCCAGGGCACCGCTCGTGCGCGGAACGATGGTGATCTTGGTAACCGGCGCGGAACCCTTTTGGCGGGCAGCGACGATGGCATGACCGATCTCGTGGTAGGAAACGACCTGCTTCTCGTGGTCGGAAAGCACCGTGGACTTACGCTGCTGGCCGGCAATGACGACCTCCACCGACTCCTCGAAGTCGTCCTGGGTCGCGCGCTTGCGGCCTTCGCGAACAGCGCGCAGGGCACCCTCGTTGATGATATTGGCAAGGTCGGCGCCCGAGGCACCGGGCGTGGCGCGGGCAATAGCGGTCAGGTCGATCGGCGGCTCGGTCTTCACACTCTTGGCGTGGAGCTCGAGGATGTTCTTACGGCCGGTCAGATCGGGCAACTCGACGGGGATGCGGCGGTCAAAACGACCGGGGCGCAGTAGAGCGGGATCGAGACTGTCGGGGCGGTTGGTTGCGGCAAGGACAACGATACCCTTGTGGTTATCGAAGCCATCCATCTCGGTCAGCAACTGATTGAGCGTCTGCTCGCGCTCGTCGTTGCCGCTAAAGCCGCCGCCATCGCGCTTCTTACCGATGGTATCGATCTCATCGATAAAGACGATACACGGGGCCTTTTCCTTGGCCTGCTTAAACAGGTCACGAACCTTTGCAGCGCCGCGACCAACAAACATCTCAACGAACTCAGAGCCCGAAATGCTAAAGAACGGAACACCGGCCTCGCCGGCAACAGCCTTGGCAAGCAGGGTCTTACCGGTACCCGGAGGGCCAACAAGGAGAGCACCGCGCGGCAGCTTGGCGCCGATCTCCTCGTAGCGCTGCGGCTTCTCCAGAAAGTCGACGACCTCCTTGAGAGACTCCTTGGCCTCTTCCTGGCCGGCGACGTCCTTAAAGGTCACGCCAACATCCTTGGAGGCAATCACGCGAGCGCCGGACTTGCCCAGTCCGCCGCCGCCAAAGCCGCCGCCAAAGTTCATAGACGGGCCGTCATCGCCCATAGCCTTCTTCATACGGCGGTTGAGCCACCAACCGATGAGGAAGAAGATGGCCATGGGAAGAATGAGCGTAAGCAGGTAGTAGGTCATCAGGCCCGAGTTTTTATCGGGAACGACCGACTCCAGGGACGCACCGGATTCAAGCACGCGATCGGTAAAACCCGCATCATTCGGCACACCGGTCGTCTTGTAGGCGATATTCTCGTCCTCGCCCTTTTTGGTGTAATAAATGGTGTAATCGTCAGTGTTATATTCGACCTTGTCGACGCTCTTCTTATCGAGTGCTTTGACAAACGTCGAGTAATCGGTCTTCGTAATCTGCTGCGTGTGACCGATGTTGGGGAACAGAACGGTCGAGAGCACGAGGTAGACGACGAAGGCGATGAGCACGTAGAGGATCATATTCCGTCTACGTTTGTTGTCATCCATCTCCATCTGCTTGAACTCCATCTACTGGGGTTGATAATGCTAACTAGAATACCCAACCCGGACGGCGATAAACCGACGCCGGGCACGAAAGGACAGAGATGGCATCACTTGAAGTCGGCAAGGTTCAGATCTATACGGGAGACGGCAAGGGCAAAACCACGGCCGCGCTGGGACTGGCGATGCGCGCCACGGGATTTGGCCTCAACGTACTTATGCTGCAGTTTGCAAAGAAGCTGCACTGCGCCGAACACGATGCCGCACCGCGCCTGGGACTGCGCATTGTACAGGCCGACCGCGACACGCCCGAGGCTTGCGCCGCACAAATCATGGAGCTCGCACGCGAGCAGATATCACAGGTCGATGTTCTGATTTTGGACGAACTCGGCGAGGCCATGCGGCGCGGCTTTGTGACGCGCGAGGATGTGGAGGGGCTGATCGCGCTGAAGCCTGCCACCACGGAGCTCGTGCTCACCGGTCGCGGACTGCTGCCACTGGTCGATCTCGCGGACCTAGTCACCGAAATGCGTCCCATCAAACACTACTTCGACGAAGGCCTCCTAGCCCGCCAAGGCATCGAATACTAATTGATCCAAAGGGGACTGAGGAAAACGGATCATCGACATCACGACGGAGATAAATGATCCGTTTTCCTCCGTCCCCTTCGGATCATTTGGCAGTGGCGCGGCCAAGCCAGTTGCCGCTGTGGTGGTAGATGGTAAACATCGTGGCCGTGATGAGCCAGGTTACAGGGTAGACCAGCAGCAGGTGCTCAAGCGACGGATCGAACGGCATAATCGCAAACACCCAGATCACCCTGAGCACGACAGTGCCAAAAATCGTGAGCAGCATGGGCTGCAAGCTCACGCCGGCACCGCGAATGGAGCCCGACGCGTTTTCGATAATCGAGAAGATCGCGTAGAACGGCGCGATGAAATGAAGAATAGTCGTGGTGTGCGCCGAAATCGAAGCATCGTCGACAAACAGACGCGACAACGGACCCGAGAACACCAGCAGCACGGCAGACAGGCCACCAATGAGCATAAACGAAAGCACGAGCGACGTGTGGTAGCCCTTGCGCATGCGCTCGTAATTGCGCGCGCCAAAGTTCTGCGCCGAGAATGTGGTGATCGACACGCCGAGCGCCTCGGTCACCATCCAAATAATGCCATCCAGGCGCCCAGATAGGCCCCAAGCAGTCGTGACATCGGCACCAAACGAGTTGACCGACACCTGAATCAAAACGTTGGAAATCGAATACGCAGCAGACTGAAAGCCAAGCGGCAGACCACACGAGATCATGCTCTTGCAAATGCCAGGATCAATGCCGAGTTTGGACAGCGAAAGCCGCCACGCACCCGGTGCGTGCATCATACGAATCATGATCATCGTAGCGTTGGAGCAAATGGTCAGCGCCACCGCGATGCCGCAGCCCAGAGCCTCCATATGAAGCACGGCAACGAAGATGA
>URTB01000188.1 GCA_900550595.1 uncultured Collinsella sp. | reverse complement strand
AGATGGTCACCGAGGGCATCGAGAACTACACCTTTGGCGACATGGCCCGCGGCGTACAGCAGTTCTTCTGGAACGAGGTCTGCGACTGGTACGTCGAGGTCACTAAGGCCCGCCTGAAGGGCGAGCGCCGTCTGCAGACGCAGCGCAACCTGATCTTTGTGCTCGACACCTCCATTCGCCTGATGCATCCGCTCATGCCGTTTGTCACCGAGGAGATCTGGGACAACATGCCGGCGAGCGTGCTCGATCTGGACGCCGAGGGCAACGTTGACCGCGCCGAGGCGCTCATGATCGCCAAGTGGCCCGAGCCCGCCGACTACGCCAAGTACGTGGACGAGGACGCCGAGCGCGCGTTTGAGCTGTGCCGTACCGTCGTGTCCGCCGCCCGCGCTACCCGCTCGCGTTATCGCTTGAGCCCCAAGGCCGAGCTCGACGTGGTCGTGCGCGCCGGCGCCGAGGACATCGAGAAGCTCGAGAGCCTGCGCTCGACCATCGAGCCGCTGGCAAACACTGCCTCGCTGGTCATGGGCACCGACGTTGAGAAGCCGGCTGCGAGCATCGCCGTGGTCGACAGCGGCGTCGAGGTCTTTGTGGTGCTCGAGGGCAAAGTTGACCTTTCGGCTGAGAAGGCCCGCCTGGAGAAGGAGATTGCCGCGGCCCAGAAGGAGCTCGCCGGCTGCGAGAAGACGCTCGCGAACGAGGGCTTTGTGGCCAAGGCCGCGCCCGCGGTGGTCCAGAAGAAGAGGGACCGTGCAGCTGAGCTCAAGGAGATCTTGGCTGCGCTGACTGCTCAGGTTGCTGACTTCTCGTAAGCGTTACTGGGGGACGCGGTTTGGGGCATTGCTCGCTACTGCGGACAGTCCTGCTCGCACGAAGGCCACATTAAGTGGCCTTCGGCTCGTGCGGAACTTGTATCGAGCAAAGCCCCAAACCGCTCCCATAGCGGTTACGGGGGCGTCCGGTGCCTGGTAGGGCCATTTGGTTGTGGCCTTGATTCCGCTGCAGCGGTGTTTGGCTGATATTTTGAATGGGAGGGGCTCGTTGTTTATTACGGGCCTCTTTTTATGTTGAGGGGACTTTGGTTTATGCCTAAGCGTTCGGGGTCGTATGTCGTTCCTTTCTCGTTTGAGTTGCTTTCGTTTGATGAGGCTGTGGGGCTTGCTGCTGATACGGGGCGGATTTCTGGGGATGCTGGGCCTCTGCTTGAGACGGTTGTCGATATGCTGGATGAGCTGGGACGTCCGGATGAGTATTTCGATTGCATTCAGGTTGCCGGTACCAATGGCAAGACTTCGACCACGCGTTTTTCGGCTGCCATCCTTCGTGGTGAGGGGTTGAAGACCGCACTGTATACGTCTCCGCAGTTGGTGCGCTATCCCGAGCGCATGGAGGTCGATGGGCGCGTCGTGAGCGATGAGGCGTTTGCCCGTGGCGTTTCTGCTGCCGTCGAGGCGGGGCATCGCGTGAATGCTCGTCGTGTGGCGGTAGGGGAGCGCGCGTACACCATTACGCCGTTTGACCTGCTGACGGCTGCCGCGCTGGTGGTGTTTGCCGAGGCTGCAGTGGACGTTGCTGTGCTCGAGGTCGGCATGGGCGGCCGTTGGGACGCCACGAGTGCGACCGATCCCGTCGCCGTTGCCATCACCGGCATCGGGCTCGACCACACGCGTATCCTGGGCGACACGCTTGAGGCTATTGCGGGGGAGAAGGCTGCGGTTATTAAGCCTGGGCGCCTGGTTGTTTTGGGCGAGGGCACGCATGAGCCGAGCGTTCAGCGCGTGATGGATGCCCGTTGCCGCCCGTGCGGCGTCGTGCCACTCGTGGTGAGCCACGCCACGACGAAGGTGCCGGCGCATGTGGGAGATACGGTTGAGTTTAGCTGCACTACGCCGCGTGCGATCTATACGTCGAGCATGGTCAAGCCGGCCTATCAGCCGCAGAATGCCGCGTGCGCGATTATGCTGTGCGAGGGCTATCTGGGTCGCGAGCTCGACCACGATGCGCTCGACACTTCGCTTGCGGGCTGCCCCACACCGGGTCGCTTTGATGTGCTGGGAACCGATCCGCTCAAGCTGATTGACGCCTGCCATAACCCCCAGAGCTGCGAGAACTTTGTGAGCGCGCTGGACGAGATCGATCCGTGCGTAGAGAATCGCCCCACGCTGCTGTGCGCAGCGCTGGCAGACAAGGACGTGGCGGGCATCGTCGATGTGCTTGTTCCGGCGTTCCCCCGTGTGGTCGTGACGCAGACCGATTCCGACCGCGCCCTGCCGGCGGAGGAGCTTGCTGCCCTGGTGGACGCCGATAAGCTCGCAGGCGTGTATCCCAGTGTATCCGAGGCTCTCGCAGCCCTCGATGCCGCTGGCGAGCCCTTCGTAGCAGCCGGCACCATCACCCTAGCCGGCGAAGTAGCGGGGCTGCTTCGCTAGTTCTATTTGCCGGGCAGCTAACTTGGCCCGCTCGCCACGAAATGGGCCGATCTACTACGTTTAATCGACTGCCCTCGACCACGCCGAGAATTGCGAAATCAAAACCGCAGGTAGATGGCTTGCCAATTTTCAAAAAAGACCCGCATGGTCGACCCATGCGGGTTAAACGTAGTAGATGGGCCGTTTTCGTGGCGTATCTCTAGGCTGTCAAATTGGTCGACTTGGTTCCTTAGCAGTTGCGGTGAAATAGTTCCTGGATTATGCCTCTGTGGGCCAATCTGGGAACTATTCCACCGCAACTTATTGAGGGGCTATTGGGTAAGGGCTAGTCTAGGCGGACTGGGTCGTGGGGGTAGGCGTTGAGAATCTCGACGCCGGACTCGGTGACCAGGGCAAGGTCTTCGATGCGGACGCCGGTGCGGCCGGGGAGGTAGATGCCCGGCTCGATGGAGAACGTCATGCCCGGCTCTACGACCTGCTCGTTAACAAGCGAGACATCGCCTGGCTCATGGTCCTGCAGACCGATCGAGTGTCCCAGACGGTGCGTAAAGTACTGCCCATAGCCCGCTTCCTCAATCACGTTGCGCGCGGCGCGGTCCAGGTCGCACATGCGCACGCCCGGTGCGATGAGCGCCTCGGCGGCTTCGTTGGCGCGGCGCACGATGTCGTAGATGCGTGCGGTCTCCTTGTCCGGCTCGCCCCAAAAGAACGTGCGCGTCATGTCCGAGCAGTAGTTGCGATGACGCCCACCAATGTCGAACAGCACCACGTCGCCGTGCTTGAGTGCCGTATCGTCGGGCTCGTGATGCGGGTCGCCGGCGTTGGCGCCAAAGCTCACGATGGGCG
>URTB01000187.1 GCA_900550595.1 uncultured Collinsella sp. | reverse complement strand
AGGAGGCCCTTCGCCGTCTGGGAATTCGGACGGTGGGGGACCTCCTTCTCCATATTCCCCATCGGTATCTTGACTTCACCCGTTCATGGTCCATCGAGATGGCTCCCATCGGCACCGTGTGCACCATCATTGCCACGGTCGACCGTATCGTGCAAAAGCAGCCCCGTCCGCGTATGCAGGTGACCGAGGTGTCGCTCGTGGACGAGACGGGCGTGCTGCAAATCGCCTTTTTCCGTCAGCCTTGGATTGCCCAGCAGCTCAAAAAGGGCGATCGACTGGCCGTTATGGGTAAGGTCGAGTTTGCCTACGGTTTTAAGCAGATGGCCTCGCCTCATTTTGAAAAGCTCGAGGATGGGCGCGCTGCCGGTACCATTCTGCCGGTCCACTACGTGAGTGACGGCGTGAGCCAGGCGTGGATGCGCCGTATCGTAAGCGGCGCGCTCGAGGTTGTCGGCAATCCCTTCGATCCGATTCCTGCACGCTTGCGCGTCAAGCGTCGTCTGATGAGCAATGCCCGCGCGCTGCGCTCGATCCACTTTCCCTCGAGTATGGCCGAGCGCGATATCGCGCGCGCACGGCTTGCCTACGAGGAGTGCCTGTTCTTGCAGCTGGCGCTGCGTCTACGCAACGACGGCGGCTTGGTCGACGTGACGCCCTATGCGCATGTTGCCGGCGATCATCTGACAGCGCTCAGGCAGGTACTGCCGTTTTCGTTGAGTGACGAGCAGGAGGCCGCATTCCAAGACATCATGCATGACATGTGTGATGGCGACCGCGTGATGAACCGTCTGCTGTTGGGCGATGTCGGCACCGGCAAGACGGCAGTTGCCGCCTGTGCGCTTGCCGTCGCGGCCGATACGGAAATGCAGGCCTGTGTCATGGCGCCCACGGGTGTTCTGGCGCGTCAATATGCCGACAAGACCGGTCCCTTGCTCTCGCAGGCCGGTGTGACGTGGGCGCTCCTGACGGGCGCTACCCCGGCTGCCGAGCGCGAGCGCATCCATACACAGCTGCAGTCCGGTGAGATCGATGTCCTCTTTGGCACCCATGCGGTGTTGTCGGATAGCGTGACGTTTAAGCATCTTTCGCTCGTCGTCATTGACGAGCAACATCGGTTTGGTGTGGGACAGCGCAGTGCCCTGCGTGCCAAGGGCCCGGGTGCGGACTTGCTCGTTATGACGGCGACGCCTATTCCGCGTACGTTGGCGCTCTCGGTCTATGGCGACCTGGACACGTCCATCATTCGTCATCGCCCCGTTCCCGGAGCCGGCGTCTCGACGCACGTGCTCACCGAGTCGAGCCGCGACCTGGCGTACGGCGCTATTCGCGAGGCGCATGCCCAAGGCCAGCAGGCTTACGTGATCTGCCCGCTTGTTGAGCCGAGCGACTCCGCGGACGATTTGGAAGACGTCCCCGGCATCGCTCGCGATGAAGAAGGTCGCGTGACGGTGCCCGTGCCGTTGCATGACACCGCGAGCGAGCTCGACCGTTTGCGTTCGACACTGCCGGGACTTACCGTCGAGCGTCTTCACGGCCGTATGCCGGCGGGGGAGAAGGACCGCGTGATCGACGCTTTTAAGCACGGGGAGATCGACGTACTTGTCTCGACCACGGTGGTCGAGGTGGGCGTCGACGTGCCCAACGCCACCGTCATGGTTATCGAGAACGGCGAGCGTTTTGGACTGGCGGCCCTGCATCAGCTGCGTGGCCGCGTAGGCCGTGGCAGCGTTTCGGGCACGTGCCTGGTCATGACGCATTCCAAGGGCAACGGCGGTGTGTCTGCTGCGCAAGACCGCCTGCAGGCGCTCGAAAAGACCGCCGACGGTTTTGCGCTCGCGCAGATGGACCTACGCCTTCGCCACGAGGGCGAAATCTTGGGTTACCGTCAACACGGTGGCGTGACCCTGCGTTTTGTCGACCTTGATGCCGACGAGGAGCTCATCGAATGGGCCCATTTGGACGCAATCGAGCTCTTGCGGTATGCTTGCAACCTTGACTCCGTGGCGACGCGCCCCCTTCGCGATGCGGTCGCCACGCGCTATCGACACATCTTTAAGGAGGTCAGCGGAGGATGAGAATCATCGGCGGTGAATGGCGCGGCCGCAAGATCGAAGAGCCGCGTGGTCGCGATGTCACCCGCCCCACGACCGACCGCGTGCGCGAGGCATGCGCTTCTATGGTTATGTCGGCGTTCGAGTTCGATTTGGATGAGGTCCGCGTGTTGGACGCCTTTGGTGGTTCGGGCGCCTTTGGCATCGAGATGCTCTCGCGCGGTGCCCGTTCGCTCACGACGTTTGAGATTGATCGCAATTCCGCCCGTCTAATTACCAAGAACATTGAGTCGCTGTGCCGCGACCGTTCGCGCTGGCGTGTCATTATGGGCGATATGCTGTCGAGCGCCTCGCGCGGCCGCGTGCCGGGCGGTCCCTTTGACCTGGTCTTGCTCGATCCGCCCTATGCCTTTGGTGCCGAGCCGGTCGAGGAGCTGCTGCAGAACCTGGCCCAGCAGGGGCTGCTGGCACCGAGGGCCTATGCGCTGTTCGAGCACGCCACAAGTAATGCGGGCGCTCATCCTGCCGGCTTTGAGACGGTGCGAGAGAAGCGTTATGGCATCACTTCGGTCGATTTACTGCGATGGACTGGCGGCGGCGATAAGGACGCCGTCATCGCTGTTGACGGCGATAATGTAACCGCGTCTTCGGAGGATGACCATGAGTGACACCATCAACCGCGTTATTGTCCCGGGCACCTTCGACCCCATCACGTTCGGTCACATCGACGTGATCCGCCGCGCCCGCCGCATCTTTCCCAGCGTGATTGTCGCCGTTGCTGAGTCGCAGGGCAAAAACGGCGTGGGCACCACGTTTATGCTCGACGAGCGCGTGGCGTTGGCCCGCGAAGCTCTCGGCGATATCGATGGCGTCGAGGTCCTACCCTTCACTGGCCTGTTGGTCGATTTTGCTCGAGAGCAGGGTGCGGGTGCCGTCGTTAAGGGCTTGCGCGCCATGACCGACTTCGAGTACGAGCTGCAGCAGGCCGATCTCAACTATCGCCTTGACAACGAGCTCGAGTCCATCTTTGTCATGAGCGCTCCGCAGTATGGCTACATCTCGAGCTCGGTGGTTCGTCAGATTGCCTCGCTCGGAAGCGACGTGTCGACGTTTGTGCCGCCCAATGTGGTCGAAGCGCTTAAGCATCGCTTTTCGTGACGTTTCATATTGCCTGATGGCATGTGGTAAACTAGCACGATGATATGTTACCTATGAAAGGAGACCGGATGC
>URTB01000186.1 GCA_900550595.1 uncultured Collinsella sp. | reverse complement strand
GATCTACACCTCTCTATTCGTCGGCAGCGTCAGATGTGTATAAGAGACAGGCTTGTGGTGGCGCTCTTCTTTACGTTCCTCGGCTGCTTGCTCCTCCTGCTTAAAAGCGGGGTCGTCGGGGGTTACCAGCTCGTCCTCATGCGTGCGCTTGTTGTAATGGTGGCGCAGCACGGGCTCAAACAGGTGCAGGTGCTTGGCGAAGGCCGCCGAGCCAATGGCGAGCACGGTAAAGATGAGCACGCGCATGGGGACCTCGACCTGATTGATGGCGGCGGCGCCGGCCGAAAGCATAATGCACCAGGCGTAGATGAGCAGTACGGCCTGCTTTTGGTTGTAGCCCTCTTGAATGAGGCGGTGGTGGATGTGGCCCTTGTCGGCCTGCCCGATGCTAATGTGGGCGCGCTTGCGGCGCACGATGGCGCTAAACGTATCGATGATGGGCACGCCGGCCACGATGAGCGGGATGATGAGCGAGGTGAGCGCGGCGGTGCGGCTCACGTTGAGCAGCGAGATGGAGCCCAGCGCAAAGCCCAGCAGCAGCGACCCCGAGTCGCCCAAGAAGATGCTCGCGGGGTTGAAGTTATAGCGCAAGAAGGCGAGGCACGAGCCAAAGAGCGCGATGGAGAGCGCGGCAGCGTCGATGCGACCCGAGAGCGCGGCGACCGAAAACATCGTGAACGACGCGATGCCGCAGATGCCCGTGGCCAGACCGTCGAGGCCGTCGATAAGGTTGATGATGTTGGTGAACGCCACCAGGTAGACAATGGTGATGGGGTAGGCGAGCCAGCCGAGCATGATCTCGCCAGGAGCAAACGGGTTGACGATGACGCCGATGCGCAGGCCGCCCACGCAGGCGATGAGCGCGGCGAGGGCCTGGCCGGCCAGCTTTTGCTTGGGCTTGAGCTGGTAGACGTCGTCGATCACGCCGGTCGCAAAGATGACGGTAAAAGAAAGCGCAAGTATGGGGTAGCTGATGTGCAGACGGGGGTGGGGCACCAAAACGGGCGGCCAGCCCAGGTACCAGGTGCCTAGGATCTGCACGATGCAGGCGACGACGAGGCCCAAAAAGACCGCCGTGCCACCCATGCGCGGGATGGGTTTAGTGTTGATACGGCGCTTGGAAGGATAGTCGACGGCGTCGAGCTTGATTGCCAGGCGCTTGACCAGGGGCACCGTAAGGAAGGTCGTGATAAAAGCCGCGACCGCCACGCAAAGGTACGGTATGAAGCTCGTGGAGGAAGCCATGAATCGATAAACCGCCAAGCGTCGAAGGAAAAGGTCAAAGGATGCCATGCCGCAAAGGGTATAGCTGACCCATGATACTCGACCAAGGAGGGTGTGAGGAATTGCACGGGGCGATAATCACGTGCTTACCAGATATTGGGGGTTATGGTGGGGCTCTGCCTGGTGCCTTTTGGGGATCTTGGCGGGATTTGCAATGGCGAGTTTCGGCAAAAGAAAACCACCCCCCACGTTACGAAAATGAACCCACCTAAAACAGGTGGGTGCCCTCATCGACTGTTCCAGCGTCCTTAACAACGAAGGATACCTGTACTAGGTACGACTGTGTGGGCTCCCTAAATAAACGCGACGGTTCACCCAGTTGCTCCGCGGGGGGCGGAATACCTACATCATAAAGCGGCACTTTGTGGATTCCAGTCTTGACATTACAAAAATCGTGTCGGACGATTACGGCGCCTTGGGGCTCGAGCCGTCTGTGCGGTTGGTCCCTTTACGTTTGAGCTGCTGAATCGTTGTTTTGGAGCATGTTTTTATGCCGACGTCGTTGACCGAACTTTTTTCGCCCGCCTGCCATTTGTGTCCGCGCCGTTGCGGTGCGGCGCGCGATGAGGGCGCGCACGGCGTATGCGGTGCTGACGACACGCTCAAAGTGGCCCGCGCGGCGCTTCATATGTGGGAGGAGCCGCCTATCTCGGGCGAAGCCGGTTCGGGCACGATCTTCTTTAGCGGTTGCTCGCTCAAATGCGTCTATTGCCAGAACCACGAGATCTCGACGGGCAATTTTGGGCTTGAGATTTCGCCCGAGCGTCTGGTCGAGATTATGTTGGAGCTGCAGGACCAGGGTGCGAACAATATTAATTTAGTGACGGCGACGCACTACGCGCACCTGCTGCCGGCTGCGATTGGCGCGGCACGGGCGCGCGGGCTGGTCATCCCAATCGTCTACAATACGAGCGGTTATGAGCGCGCGAGTGCCGTGGCGGCGCTCGGCGATCTGGTCGATGTATGGCTTACCGACTTTAAATATGCCGATGCGGGGCTTGCGCAGTCGCTCTCTCATATTCAGGACTACCCGCGTGTGGCCGTGTCGGGCCTGGCTCAGATGGCGCGCGAGATTGAGCGCCGCGGGGGAGAGCTGGTGGACGAGGATGGGCTCATGAAGCGCGGCATGATTGTGCGCCATCTGGTACTGCCGGGACATGCAGACGATTCGTGTCGCGTGCTGGACCTGGTGTGGCAGACGGTGGGCGATGTGCCGATCTCGGTCATGAACCAGTACACGCCCAATGCGCTCATGCGCGAGCAGGGCGGAGACCTGGCGCGTGCCGTGACGCGCGAGGAGTACGAGCAAGTCCTCGACCATGCCGATGACCTGGGTTTTACGACGATGTTCTGGCAAGAGGGCGGCGCGGTAGACGAGAGCTTCACCCCGGCGTTCGACACCACCGGCGTCCTCACCAGCGCAAAGTAGCGCGTTCGCCGATGATTTTTCTGGGACGGGGATTAAAAAATCATCGAGAGGATCTCTTGCTCGAAAGCTAGTCAAAATGGCTCCGTCCCAAAAAGACTGGTTATTGGGCGTTGACAGTTGGCGAGCCGTAGGTAAAATATCAACTTGTCCTGGGGACGTAGCTCAGTTGGGAGAGCGCTGCCGTCGCATGGCAGAGGCCGAGGGTTCGACTCCCTTCGTCTCCACCCTTGGATTTGATAAGCCGCTGACATTGTGTCGGCGGCTTTTTTTAAAAGAAAGGGCGGTACTATGGCCGAGCTTGAGTCCCAACCATTGTCCGACGAGGAGCGCGCCGAGTTGGAAGAGCTCCGCGCCGAGAAGGCCCGCCGCGAGGCTCAGGAAGAGGCTCGTCGCGAGCGTGAGGAGCTGGCTGCCCTGCGCGCCAAGCGTGCGAAGGCCGAGGAGGTCGCCTCGAACGCCGCATCCGAGCGCAAGCCCGCGCCCGCACCCAAGCCCGCTGCTGCGAAGCCTGCACCTGCCGCGCCCAAACCTCAGCCTAAAAAGGCCGCTCGTCCCAAGTCCGTCGAGCCCACGAGACCCTAAGACATCTCGTATGCCGTCTTCTGC
>URTB01000185.1 GCA_900550595.1 uncultured Collinsella sp. | reverse complement strand
TCAAGAACGCCGGCGCCTTCCCCAAGTACGACACCTTCATGGAGGAGTTCGGCAACATCGCCCCGTACCTCATCAAGGCCAAGGACGCCCAGGACGAGCGCTGCGCCGCCATGGCCGAGGACTTCAAGGACATCGATTACCACATGGTGATCGGCTCCGGCATGCTCTGGGGTGAGGCCTACGACTACGCCATGTGCATCCTCGAGGAGATGCAGTGGATCAAGACCAAGTCCATCCACGCCGCCGAGTTCTTCCACGGCACCATCGAGCTGTGCGAGGAGGGCACGAGCCTCATCATGCTCTACGGCGAGGACGACACCCGCAAGCTCATGGACCGCGTGGACAACTTCACCCACATGCTCGCCGACGAGAAGGGCGTCAACGTCCGCGTGAACAAGTTCGACACCGCCGAGGTCGAGCTGCCGTTCAGCGACCCCGAGTTCCGCAAGATCGTCTCCCCGATGGTCACCTACACCATCACCGAGCGCCTGAGCTGCCATCTCGAGCACGTCCGCAACCACCCGCTCACCACGCGTCGCTACTATCACCAGATGAACTACTAATCCTTTCAAATTGCTGCTGTTGCCTGCAGGCGAGCTGTTCTGAACGTCTCGCCTGCAGGCTTATTTCTGGGGTTAATCAGAATAGCTGCCCAGTACCTCCTAGTTGCGCTGGTCGCATTAAGGCGTCTGTGGACGAGCAAGCATTTGGCATTACGATGCTTGGTCGTCCGCTGTTTACGAGCCTGTTTGTCGGCTTGATCCTTGGCGATGTCCAGCAGGGCGTTATCGTCGGCGCTGCTTTGGAGTCCATGTTCATGGGCGCCATCATGGTCGGCGCGGCGGTTCCTCCCGAGGTCTATGTCTCCGGCGTGCTTGGCTGCGCGTTTGCCGTCATTACGGGTACGGGCACGGCAACTGCCGTCGCACTCGCCCTTCCCGTCTCCGTCTTCCTTCAGGTGTGGCGCAACTTCTGCTACGCCGTTCCGGGTGCCTTTGCCTGCAAGAAGATCGAGACCGCTCTGGCAAATCGTGATCTTGCCAAGGCGAATCTGTACCATCTGACCATCGTGCCGCTGTCGATTGGCATTCCGTCTGCACTGCTGGTGTTTTGCTCGCTGTTCTTTGGTGCCGACCTCATCAACAATGCGCTTAACGCTATTCCGCAGTTTGTGATGGACGGCCTCAACGTTGCGTCCGGCGTCATGGTCTGCATCGGCTTCGCACTTCTTATTAGGACCATGGGCGATAACAAGCTGCTTCCTTGGCTGTTCCTGGGATTCATTATGGTCATCTACCTCAAGATGGACGTTATCGGCGTCGCCGCAGCTGCCATTTGCGTCGCACTGCTCCTGGCCTTCCGCGAGGGCTCGTCCGGTCCGCAGACGGTTGCCGAGGATGAAGAGGAGGACTTCTAATGGCTACCCAGAACACCGATCTCAAAGAGGCCAAGAAGGACGCGATTATGACTCCCGATATGTATCGGAGCATGTTCCTTCGCCAGTTTACGAGCCAGTGCTCGCAGTCGTACGACAAGATGATGGCAATGGGCTTCATGTACACCATTCAGAAGCCCCTGCGAAAGATCTATCCCAACGACGACGATTACTATGCGGCGCTTGATCGCCATACCGAGTTCTTTAACATCACGCCTCATGTGCTTCCGTTTGTAGCCGGCCTTACGGTTTCGATGGAAGAGCAGGCGGCTGCCGATAAGAACTTCGACACGTCCTCGATTAACGCCATGAAGGTCGGCCTCATGGGACCGCTTTCCGGCATTGGCGATTCGTTCTACTGGGGTACGTTCCGCGTGGTCGCCGCCGGCATTGGTATTGGCATCGCTTCGACGGGCAACCCGCTCGGCCCCATCGTGTACGCGCTCATCTACTCCGTGATTAACTTTGCAACGCGTATCGTCGCCGCCCATCTGGGATACGACCTGGGAACCAAGTTCCTGCAGCAGTCCGAAGAGAACAACCTTATGTCTCGCATGACGCATGCTGCCGGTGTCCTCGGAATGACCGTTATCGGCGCCATGATTGCGGCGCAGGTCTCGCTGTCCACTGCTTTGACCTTTGATGTGGGTGGTTCGGAGATTGTCCTGCAGGATCTGTTCGATTCGATCTTCCCTGGCCTTCTGCCCCTGCTGGCAACGTTCGCTTGCGTTGCCCTGTACAAAAAGGGTGTCAAGACCATTTGGATTATTATTGGCATCTTCGCGATCTGCATCATCGGAACGGGCTTGGGAGTGTTCGCGGCGGCGTAATGTTGACTGCTATGCTCGCGCGTTGGATAACTAACTGACCGTTTGAAAACGGGGCTCGGCGTAAGGCCGGCCCCGTTTTTTGTTTGAGGGATTTTCCGACCGTCCAAAAATCCACGCTCGTCCGTCACTCACGTATCTCTCATCTCTCATTTGTCACTAATACGAGAGATGGCACAAAGACGAGAGATAAATATGAGAGATAACTGATTAGCAAAGAGACAAGCAATCATGGTATTGTCTCAATACTGATTGTTCTACCAGCAAAAACATGTTTAAATGAAACAGATGGCAGACATCTTATCTTTCATCTCTCACTTATCTCTAATATGAGAGATAGCAGAAAGACGAGAGATAATTACGAGAGATAACTGAGAGACGAAGGAAATCTATTCGCGGCATTCTCCGCCGGGCCGAGCGAAAGGACATGCAGATGAACGAAAACGAGCTGACCGGTCTGCTCGAGTCTTTAAGGCGCATGGGCTCGGACGATCTTAACGTCGAGGTCAAGGAGAGCGCCACGACGCTTTCCCGCGACGTATGGGAAACGGTTAGCGCATTCGCGAATACCGCCGGCGGAATTATCGTGCTCGGCGTGAGCGAGCGCGCGGGCTTTGTCCCGGTTGAGAACTTTGAGACCGAGAAGGTGCTCAACCAATTCGTAGCGGGCATGGGTGATGCCGGCGGGCGCGGAAAACTGGCCAATCCGCCCAAATACACCATTGAACGCGTGGAGCTCCAGGGCACCGTGGTTCTGGTCATCACGATTGAGGAGCTCGACCCGTCGAGCAAGCCTTGTTATGTCATAGAGCGGGGCGCTCAAGGCGGCAGCTACAAACGCATCGATGATAAAGATGTTCCGCTCTCGTCGACCGAGGTCCTGTCCTTGTCATCGTATGAGCGGACGAGCCCCAGTGATCGCGATGCAGTGCCCGGCGCGGTCGCAGGCGATCTTGACGAGGCCCTGGTCAACCGCACGATAGAGCGTGCTTTCTCACTGACACCTCGTGCGATGCGCGGCGCGCCGGACAAGAAAACGAAGCTGGAGCGCCTGAATTTCCTCGACT
>URTB01000184.1 GCA_900550595.1 uncultured Collinsella sp. | reverse complement strand
CCCCGGCTGCCGGAAGCGTCTTTATCGCCCAGGGCGAATGTGACCTTGCGGCGACTGCCGAGGCGCTTGTTTGCGCTCACGAGCTGGGGTTCTATACGGTCTTTAATCCAGCGCCTGCCTGTGAGTTGCCTGCGGAGGTCTGGTCTGCAGTCGACCTGGTCTGCCCCAACGAGACCGAGTGCCAGGTGCTGACGGGCATCTTGCCCGCGGATGATGCGAGCTGCGTCGCGGCGCTCAATGCCCTGCTCGCCAAGGGTGCCGGAGCTGCGGTCATCACGTTGGGCGGCGCCGGGTCGGTTACGCTTGGCGATGACGGCGAGCTGCTGCGCATGCCGGCGCTTTCGAGTGCGGTGGTCGATACGACGGCCGCGGGCGATACATTTATCGGTGCGCTTGCCGCGGCTCGTCTGGAGGGCCTGCCGCTCTTTGAGTGCATGGCGGTGGGCGCACGCGCCTCGGCGGTGACGGTGTCGCGCCTGGGCGCACAGCAGTCGATTCCCACGCGTGCCGAAGTTGAGCGCGTGTTTGATTTAGACGATTTGGTACAAGACGGAGAAGCGGAGTAGAACAATGGCAATTAAGAAGCTGATCCTTGATCTGGATATGGGCGTGGACGATGCGATGGCGCTTGCCTATGCCATCGCGAGCCCCGAGGTCGAGCTCGTGGGCATTACCACGTGCTTTGGCAACGTGCGCGTCGACCAGTCGGCGCATAACTGCCTGGCGGTGCTCGACCTGTTGGGTCGTCCCGAGGTGCCGGTGTACCTGGGTGCCGACCGTCCTCTGCAGGCGACTGAGCCCTATACGCCGCCGGCGTCCACCGCGCTCATTCACGGTAAGAACGGCATCGGCGGCGCGAGCGTGCCGGCGTCGCCCTACGAGCCGGTGGGGGCGACGTCTGCCGACGGTAACGCTGCGGTCGATTATCTGATCGATGCCGCGCGCACCTATGGTCCCGATCTGGTCTACGTAGCGACCGGCCCGCTCTCCAACCTGGCGCTTGCCCTGGAGCGCGATGCGGCAGCGGTGATGTCTATCGGCCGCGTGGTGGTGATGGGCGGCGCCCTGACCGTGCCCGGCAACGTGAGCGCGGGCGCCGAGGCCAACATGGCAAGCGATCCCGAGGCGGCCGATGCCGTGTTGCGCTCGGGTCGCAAGCTCACCATGGTGGGCCTGGACGTGACGCATCGCGTGGTGCTTACACGCCGCGACATTGCCGGCTGGACGGGCTCGGGCACCATGGCGGGCTGCGCATTTGCGAGCATGGTGGAGCACTATATTGGCTCGTACGAGATGAACGCCCCCTACCTTGGTGGCTGCGCGCTGCACGATCCGCTTGCCGTCGCCGTGGCGATTGACCCCACGCTCGTGGGCGCGCTCGGCTGTAACCTGCGCGTCGACCTGCTCGGCGAGTATCGCGGCCGCACCATCTGCGATGAGCACCGCCTGTCCGATCCGGACAAGAGCGCGCTTGTGGCGCTGACTGTTGACGCTCCGCGCTTCCTGTCCGAGTTCAAGACGCGCATGGCCCGTGTCCTTGGCTAAGTTGTCTTTTTGGATGGGGCTTTTTTGACTGGTATGATTGGTGCGACCATTCGAACCAGCTAAAAGAGCCCTGTCCCAATTTGACTACCGAGAGGATCTGCCATGGAGCGTATCGCGAGCTTTTCCGTTGACCATCTGCTGCTCGAGCCCGGCGTGTATGTGAGCCGCATCGACCGCGATCCGGCGACCGGTGCCGCCGTCACTACTTTTGATCTGCGCCTGACCACACCCAACAAGGAGCCGGTCATGAACACGGCCGAGTGCCACACCATCGAGCACCTGGGTGCGACGTTTCTTCGCAACCATGCCGAATGGTCGAGCCGCATTGTCTACTTTGGTCCCATGGGCTGTCGCACGGGCTTTTACCTGGTTGTCTTTGGTGAGCTGACGAGCGAGGAGATCTTGCCGCTCGTGCGCGAGCTGTTCGAGTTTGTCGCTGGCTTTGAGGGCGATGTCCCCGGTGCCGCTCCCGAGGAGTGCGGCAACTACCTGGACCAGAACCTTCCCATGGCAAACTGGCTCGCGCGCCGCTATCTCGACCGCGACCTGGACGGGATCGACGAGGCACACCTGCACTATCAGCAGGCATAAGGCTGCTCGCAGGAATATCGTTTGTACCAGAAGCGTCTCCGCTCTTTTGCGGGGGCGCTTTTTCATGCCGAGTGCTCAAAACAGGAAGATATTGTTCTAGAATGTTCGTACTGTCACATAAACGAACAGGAGCGAACATGCATATCTACTCTGTTTTGGATCCCGAGTTCAAACCCTATGGTCGCGTGTGGGACGACGTCCCGTCCAGCCTGACCACCCCGCTCATGGAGGCGCTCTCCGCCACACCCGTCCCCGAGGGCAGCAAGTACGTGGCCGCTGCCCCCGAGCTCGAGCAGGTCGAGGGTGCCAACACGCTCGGCCTGCTCATATACGGCGGCCGCCCCTTCCAGCTCGGCTGGTGCAACGGCCACAACACACGACTCAACTGTCTGGAGTATCACCGCGCGAGTGAGTTTAACCTGGGCGCCCGCGACTTTATCCTGCTCGTGGCGCATCGCTGGGAGATCGAGGACGGAAAGCTCGATACCGCGTTCGTCAAGGCGTTCCGCGTGCCGGCGGGCAAGGTTGTCGAGGTCTTCAACACCACGCTCCACTACACGCCGTGCATGGTCGATGAAAGCGGCTTCCAGGTGATGGTGGCGCTGCCCGCCGGTACCAACGGTCCGCGCCCCGAAGCCGCAACCGACATGCCTGCCGCCGGTGACAGCTACTGCTACTGGAAGGCCGACAAGTGGGTCCTCTGCCATGCTGACAGCCCCAAGGCAGCCGAAGGCGGCTACGTGGGCCTCATCGGAAAGAACCTCGACATCACCGTGGACTAGAATCTTCTGTCTCAATCTGTAGCACCTAGCGGGCTAGATCGTCTCTACCTGTTACAGATTTAGACAAACTGCAGGGGACAGGCCGAACAATCTCAATCTGTAACACCAGGCCCGGTTTTGGCGGCCTAACTGTTACAGATCGAGACAAACGGGCCCCAGCCATCACAAAGGTGACTGTCCCCTTTGCGGTGGCTGGGGCAGGTGGGTATCAAAAAGTGTCAGACGGGGTGGTTGCCGGGCGCCTGTACGCGAAAAGAAGTATCGGCCTGCGCCGTTGCCGTTGAGCGACGCGTTGTTTGCAGGGATACTGAGCCTATGACAACAGCGTGCGAAAGGATTGATGCATGGCTTTCCGTAATGACTTCCTGTGGGGCGGCGCGACGGCTGCCAACCAGTGCGAGGGCGCCTACAACG
>URTB01000183.1 GCA_900550595.1 uncultured Collinsella sp. | reverse complement strand
CGGCATGCACGCGCTCGTCATGACCAGCGGAAACCTGAGTGAAGAACCCATCGAGACCGACGACGACCTTGCCTGGGAACACCTCGTTGCCGCCGGCATCGCCGACGCGTTGCTCGGTAACGACCGCGCGATTCTGTCGCGCTACGACGACTCTGTGGTACGCGTGGTCGACGACGCCGTTATGCCCGTTCGCCGCGCTCGCGGATATGCACCCCAGCCGCTGCCGTTGCCGGCGCTCGACAGCGCTCCGTCCTGTGTGCTCGCCTGCGGGCCACAACAAAAGGCCACGATTGCGCTCACGCGTGAAGGGACGAACGGCGAGGCGACCTGTTTTGTGTCGCAGCATATCGGCGATGTTGAAAACGGCGAGACCTTCGATGCCTGGAACGCCGCGCGCACGCGTTTGGAAAATCTCTTTGACTTGGCGCCCGCCGCCTTGGCCTGCGATGTACATCCCAGCTATCTATCGAGCCAGTGGGCGCGCGAGCAGGCGCGAAAATGCAATCTGCCGCTCGTCGAGGTGCAGCACCATCATGCGCATATCGCGAGCGTAATGGCCGAGGCCATCGCCGCGGGCCAGCTTACAACCGACGCGCGCGTCCTTGGCATCGCCTTTGACGGCACCGGAGCCGGCACCGATGGTTCCATTTGGGGCGGCGAGTTTCTTGTTGCCAGCCTTGGCGGCTTTGAGCGCGCCGCGCATTTGCGCACCTGGTCGCTCCCCGGCGGGGCGGCCTCCGTGCGCGACGCCCGCCGCAACGCCTTTGCCCTGCTCAGTGAGCTCGGCCTGCTTGAACACCCGGGGGCCGAGCGGCTCTTAGGCGACCTAGACGAACAAACACGTAGCGTGACGGCAACGATGATCGAGCGCGGCATCAACAGCCCGCGCACCAGCAGCATGGGTCGCTTGTTTGATGCCGCAGCCGCAATTCTGGGCATTTGCGGCCAGGCAACCTACGAAGGTGAACCCGCCATCGAGCTCGAGGCCGCCGCCTGGCACGCGCTCGGCAGTGAAAGCACCTGTCCCACCGGCAATATGGCCAGCTTTTCCGTAACCGAATCATCCCGTCCGGACGACTGCCATGTTCTGAACTCCAGATCGCTTATTGAAGAGCTTTTGGAGGGAATCGGGGCCGACGTGCCCGCCGGCCAGCTCGCGCTCGACTTCCACGTCACCATCGCACGCGCGTCGGCCCACATCGCAAACGAGATCTGCGTCCGTGAAGGCCTTGACACCGTCGCACTCTCGGGCGGTGTGTTCATGAACCGACTTTTGCTCCAGTTCCTCACCCGCGAGCTCAAAAGCATGGGTCTCACCGTCTTGGTTCCCCACTCCGTGCCCGTCAACGACGGCTGCATCGCCTACGGTCAGGCGGCGATCGCGCGCGCCCACCTCGCGCAGATTGCATCGCAGTAGCCCGATCTCGCTCGTCGCCGCGCCAACTGTCTCACGGGCGTAACGCGTTTGCCCGCGAACCCCGCGAGCGCTACCATCAAGCAATGGATTATCAAGCGCCTATCCAGCGCAAAGCGTATAAAAGGGGAACAATATGTGCCTTGCCGTTCCCGGTAAAGTAGTCAAACGCGACGACGACCTCAAGGCCACCGTCGACATGATGGGCATCGAGCGTCCGGTGTCGCTGCGACTCGTGCCGACGGCACAAGTAGGCGACTATATTCTGGTGCACGCTGGATTTGGCATCCAGATCGTCGACGAGCAGGAGGCGCAGGATACGCTCGACCTGGTCAACACCATGACCGAACTGGTCGAAGAAGACCAACTGGCCAGCAACCCGGCCGAGGCGTACTAGTGGTGGCCGGACAGCCGGCTCGCTCCGGTATCGACTTTTCGGCATTTCGCGATTCCAAGCTGGCCCGCGAGCTCATCGAACGCATCCGTGAACTTGTCGGCGACCGCACCATCAACCTTATGGAAGTCTGCGGTACGCATACCGTGAGCATTGGCCGCTATGGCTTTCGCTCCATTATGCCGACGGGACTCAAACTGCTAAGCGGCCCGGGGTGCCCCGTTTGCGTCACCGCCAACCGCGACATCGATCACGCAATCGCGCTTTCCAACATGGACGGCGCCATCATCACCACCTTTGGCGACATGATGCGCGTGCCCGGATCGTCCACCTCGCTCGCCGCGCAAAAGGCGGCGGGGCGCGACATCCGCATCGTCTACTCTCCGCTCGACGCACTCGACATTGCCGAGCATAATCCCGAACGCCCGGTCATCTTTATGGGTGTGGGCTTTGAGACCACAACGCCCACCATTGCCGCCGCTATCCTGGAGACCGACGCGCGCGGGCTCCAGAACTTCTCGGTCTACTGTGCTCACAAGACCACGCCGCCGGCGCTGCGCGCCATCGCCAACGATCCCGAGACCACTATCGACGGCTTTATCCTGCCGGGCCACGTCGCTACCATCACAGGCCTGGCACCCTTTGGGTTTTTAGTCGACGAGTTCGAGACCCCCGGCGTGGTCACGGGATTTGAGCCGGTCGATATTCTGCAGGGCATCTGCATGCTGGTCCAGATGGTTGTTGAAGGGCAGCCCGCAATCGACAACGCCTACCGCCGTGGCGTCAACGCAGATGGCAACCCCGTGGCGCGCCAGCTGGTCGAGCAGGTGTTTGAGCCCTGCGACACCACGTGGCGCGGATTGGGATCGATTGCGGCTTCGGGACTCGCCATTCGTCCCGAGTTTTCGCACTTTGATGCCAGCATGCGCTTTGACGTGCCCATCGAGCCGACGGTCGAGCCACGCGGATGCCGCTGCGGCGACGTGTTGCGCGGAGCCATTACACCAAGCGACTGCCCTCTGTTCGGCCACGCTTGTACACCCGAGCATCCCGTCGGCCCCTGTATGGTGAGCTCCGAGGGCAGCTGCGCAGCATATTTTCGCTACCGAAGCTAATGGGTTCCGCCGTTCTAACGAACGGCGGACCGGTCGACGCTGCGCGCCACCCATATAATTCCACCCACGATTGGAGTTTTCGATATGTCCCATAGCGTTACCGACAGCACCGTCCTGCTGGGTCACGGCTCCGGCGGCCAGATGATGAAACGCATCATCGACGAGGTCTTTTTGGATGCCTTTGGGTCGCCCGAGCTGCTCGAGGGCAACGATGCCGGCGTCGCCGCACTGCCCGCGAGCGGGCGCATCGCCATGTCGACCGACAGCTTTGTGGTGACGCCGCAGTTCTTCCCCGGCGGCAACATCGGCCGACTCGCCGTGTGCGGAACCGTCAACGATGTCGCGACCTCGGGTGCCAACGTGCGCTACCTGTCGTGCGGCTTTATCCTCGAAGAGGGCTATCCCATGGA
>URTB01000182.1 GCA_900550595.1 uncultured Collinsella sp. | reverse complement strand
TCGACCTTGTGGCCAGCCTTGGCGCCATGGAAATAAATCTTGTCGTGCTCGGCGTCAAAGAAGTAGTTGACGGGAATGGCGTACGGGTAGCCATCGTCGCCGTTGACGGCAAAGACGCCGCGCTTGCAGGTAGCGAGCAGTTCGCGCGCTTCCTCGTCAGTGATGGCGCGTTTCTTTCGACGTAAGGGCCTAAACATCGTTGGTTTCCTTTCTGGTCGTGCGTGGTGGTTGAGCACAAACTATAGCGAAACGGATCCGTTTTTCTTGATGCGGGCGAGTATGTTTTTGAGCTTGTTAAAGTCGAGCGGTTTGGACAGATGGGCGTTCATGCCGGCATCGTGTGCCGCCTTGGCGTCCTCGGCAAAGGCGTTGGCGGTGAGCGCGATGATGGGGATATCGGCTGCATCGACCTTCTCGCTCAGACGAATCGCGCGGGTTGCCTCATAGCCGTCCATGCCCGGCATCATGATGTCCATCAGAATCGCATCGAAGCTGCCGGCGGGACGGCCAACGTATAGGTCGACCGCTTCGTTGCCATCGGCGGCGCGAGTTACGACAATGCCTTCGCTTTCGAGCAGCGTCTGGGCAATCTCGGCATTCAATTCGTTGTCTTCGGCGAGCAACACGTTCATGTCGGCGAGCGAGCAGTCGAGCACCCCCTCGACCGTATCTGCCCGCGCCTGAGGGTTCTTGTCGATATCGAGCGGAATCTGGACGTTGAACGTACTCCCCACGCCAACCTCACTCGAAATCTCAATCGTACCGCCCATCAGTTCAATAAGCGACTTGACGATTGGCATGCCCATGCCGGTTCCTTGGAACTTGCTGCGCGCATCGTCACCTTCTTGGGCAAACGGTTCATAGATATGCTTTAAAAACTCGGGAGCCATGCCAATGCCGGTATCCGAAACGCTAAAGCAAAAGAGCGCGCGCCCATCATCGAGTGGCTTGGTCTTTGAACTAAAGGTGACGGAGCCGCCGCGCTTGTTGTACTTAATGCTGTTGTCTAACAGGTTGATTATGATCTGTCGGATATGGGTGGGACTGCCGATCATGTATGGCCCCGTGGCGTACGGCAGACTATTGTCCTGCATTGTGATGCCGTTATCGGATGCGCGGAGCTTGCACAGCACCAGCGTATCGTCACAGAGCTCTTTGAGGTTAAAAGGCGCATGTTCCAGAGTTAGCTTGCGGTCTTCGATTTTGCCCATCTCGAGGATGTCGTTGATCAGCGAGAGTAGGTGATTGGCGGCAACACGCGCCTTGGCGCGGCTTTCGCGGGCGGCCTGCATGTCGCCGTCTTTCAATTCCTCAATTTCGATAAGACCCAGGATGCCGTTGAGTGGCGTACGGATGTCGTGGCTCATGCGCGTGAGGAATGCCGTCTTAGCGGCGTTGGCGGCATCGGCTTTCTGCTGTTCTTTCTGCGCGCGGTGAAGCGACCAGACAAGGATGACGATGCCGGTGAGAAAATGCAGATGACGACTGCCGCAATGACGATGCGGTTGCGGTAGAGAAGTCGAAACGCATCCGATTCTTGCGCCGAGTACGATGTGGGGGAATAACTGCTTGCAGAGAGCGATTCGCCAGCATTGACGATGCCCTTATTAATGATTCCCAACAGCACGGGCTTGCCGCGCGAAATCAAACACGATAGCTGTGCCGTGTCGGTGAGCTCCTGTGTTTGGAAATCCTCGATATCGTAGGTGTCGCGGATGGTTTTCAAGCGCGTGCTGGGGACAATGATGCAACTTGCCTCCCCCTTATTGAGGGCTTCGCGTGCCTCGTTGTCATTCGGATACTCGGTTACCTTTGCGTCGGGGAATAGGTTTTCGAGCTCAAAACGGTTGACGATCGCGTCTGCTGTGCAAGCGATGTTCTTAAGGTCACTGTTCAGGTTGCTGCTGCTGTGAATGGCGGCTAGGGAAACCGTTCCCATCGGGTTTGACAGGATGACCCCTGCCTGCTCGGCAAGCCAGTAGTCGCGAAACAACGGTAGGGCGACATCGATGGTCCCTGTGGAAAGGGCTTTGGTCATTTGCTCGTTGTTCGAGAACGCTACTGTTGCAACCGTAATGCCAAACTTGTCGTGCAACGTCGTTGCAAGCGAGGCGAGCGACCCTTCCATTTCGCCGTCGTCATTTTGCGTGCAGTAGGGGAGTTTGTTTTTAAGATAGCCGATCGTGATGGTGTTGTCGTTTGCTTTGAGCCAGGAGCGCTCGGGGCCGGTGAGCGATGATGAGCCGCTGTTTTGGGCCGAGTAATTCGCCTTGACCTCGTCGTTATAGCGTGGGTTGACGCGGGCGATTGCCGTCATGGCGGCATTGATATCGTTCATCAGGTCGGGGCGGCTTTTGGGGACGGCAAAATAGTAGTCACTCGAGTCAACGTAGAACATGGGCAACGCATCGGGCGACGAGATGGTGTCGTTCATGATGACGGCGTCGACTTCGTCGTTTGCGAGTGCGTCAAAGAGCATGGAGCCTCCGTCATACTCCCTGTATGTGCAGGTGATTCCTTCGTTGGCGAGCCACTGCTGGCCAACGAAGGTTTGCATAACACCGGAGTTGCAACCGATGGTAAGGCCCTGGAGCGCTTGGGGGTCACCCTTGGCCAGGTCGTCGCGATCGGGCTTGGCGTAGATGTAGTAGCGCTCGGCGCCCTCGGGGTTCGAGGAGAAGAGCAGCTTTTGGGCGCGTTCCTCGGAGTAGGAGATGTTGGGCATGAGGTCGATTTCGCCCGCCTCGAGCATGTCCATAAGCTCGGTGAAGGTGCCGGAGACGTATTCGTATTGCCAGCCCGGCGTGTAGTATGACAGCGTCTGCAGGTAGTCATAACCCCAGCCCGAGAGACGCTCGCCGGGGGTGCCGTCCTGGAAGCCTTCGTTGTTGATAAGCCAGCCAACGCGGACCGTCTTGACCTGCTGGTCAGAGTCGGCGGCAAAGGCGGGGACGGGTATGACGGCGCTCAGTACGGCGAACGCAGCAAGCGCGACGGCCAGGGTGCGACATATAACTGAACGAAGGACAGCGGAAGCTCTCACGTGCAATCCTAACGAATCGAGACAATACCGCATAAGGATACCAGCTCAGCCTGCCCAGTCGGCCGCCGCACCGCTAAACGGTCCCGTCCGGCAGTTGGGGACAGTCCCTTTCTGCCGGCACAAAAGGAACGTCCCTAACTGCCGGTTGCCTAACTGCCGGTTGTGGGACAATACCGAGCAAACGTGATTGGGCGTCTGGGAAAAGGGGTCGAGATGAAAAAGCTGAGGACGCTTGCCGATGTTTTGCGCCAGGCCGGTTTCGTGCGTATCACGGGCCTGTTCCTCGTCTTCTATCTGCTGTGCTCGACGGCTGTCTGGCTGTCCGAGCCCACGA
>URTB01000181.1 GCA_900550595.1 uncultured Collinsella sp. | reverse complement strand
GGCGCATTGAGCTGTGTGACAACCTCGCCGTCGGTGGCACCACGCCTTCCGCCGGTGTTATTAGCAATACAGTCAGTTACGCTCACGAGCATGATGCGCGAGTGATGTGCATGATTCGCCCGCGTGGTGGTGACTTTCACTACAACCAGGACGAGCTGCGCATGATGGAGATGGACTTGGGTCTTGCCGTGAGCGCCGGCGCCGACGGCTTGGTCTTTGGCTGCTGCAAGCCTTGTGCCGGCGGATGGGCGCTCGATGAACTTACGCTCGGCGCCCTCGTGATGGCTGCGGGCTGCGCGACCGAGGAGTGCAAGCGTGAGCCCATTGACATCACCTTCCACATGGCGTTTGACCAGCTCTCGCCCGAGGCTCAGATCGATGCTGTCGACACGCTCGCCGACTGTGGCATCACGCGTATCCTGACGCATGGTGGTGCTGCCGGAACGCCGATCGAGGACAATCTGGAGCACCTATCGCGTCTTGTCGAGTATGCGGGCGACCGCCTGACCATCCTTCCCGGCGGCGGCATTTCCACGGCCAACCGCGATACCGTGGCGGCGGCATTGGGCGTCTCCGAGCTCCATGGCACCAAGATCGTGCCGCTGGAGGCGTAACCCGTGGCGCTGGTATTTGACGTTCAGCAGGCGAGCGGCAAGCCCGACGACAACCGGCGCCCTGGCACCGCGTGCCCCTTTTGCGATACCGAGGGACTCGCCAATATCATCCGGCGCGACGGCGACTGCATCTGGCTCGAGAATAAGTTCAAAACCCTGCGCGCCACCCGTCAAACCGTGCTGATCGAGTCAGCCGATCACGATGCCGACCTGGCGACCTATGAGCCAGATGAACTCCACCATGTGATGAGGTTTGCCCTGGATTGCTGGCAGCAGATGATCGATTCACAGCAGTATCGAAGCGTGCTCATGTACAAGAACAAGGGTCCTCTCTCGGGCGGTAGTCTCGTTCATCCGCACATGCAGATTGTGGGTTTGGAGCAGGAAGACGGCTATGCTTCGTTGACTTCCGCCAATTTCGAAGGCATCAATGTCTGGCAACAGGGGAGAATCGCGGCCAACATCTCAACCGAACCGATCATGGGGTTCTTTGAGGTCAACGTTTCAGCCCCGCAGGGAATTGCCGCCAGCGATGACACAAGAGACCAAGCCGAGGCAGATCTCTTCGCCGATGCGATCCAGGTGGCTCTGCGTTATATCCTGAACGAGCACCACGGTGGTCGCGCAGAGTCGTACAACTTGTTCTTCTATCACCTGGGCGGTCGGACCATTGCCAAGGCACTGCCGCGTTGGGTGGTTTCGCCCTACTTTGTCGGCTATCGTTTGGCCCAGGTCAATGCCGAGACAACGCTCGATATCGATGCTGAGCGCTTGCGTGCGCATCTGGAAACGCTCGTATAGCAAGATTAACACCCGTGTAATGCGGACAGTCTAGCGCGCCATGGCGTCGCGGCCGGCCTCGACACGCTTGCGCTGGGCGGCGCGCTCCTCGTCGGTCAGACGCTCAAAGAGATGCCCGATAAACGAGGCGAGTATCTGCTGAAACAGCGTTCCGCACATGACGGGAAACACGACTTCGCCTGGAAAGTACTGTGTGGCGATGACGGCGCCCGAAGAGATGTTACGCATGCCGCAGGTAAAGCACATGGTAGTCGTCTCGCTATATGGCAGATGCAGCGCACGGGCGACCAGAAAACCGACGACAAAGCCGCTGATGGCGAAGGTCAAAATAAAGAGGGCGACTTCCAGACGCACCGCGTTCATGTGCAGCACGTACTCACTCATGGCGGTGGAGTTTGAGGCGATAACGCCCATCATCATGAACTTGCAGGCGGGCGAGAGCGCGGGGGAGAGCTTCTCGTGTCCCCATCCACGCGTGAGCTCGTTGATCACGATGCCGAGCACGGCGGGGATGGCGATCATAAAGGCCATGTCCTGCATCATGCTCGGCACATCGATCGAGACGGTGGCACCCAGCAAGAGCTTCAGCGTGAGCGGAATCGTCACAGGCGAGATAACCGAGGACGTCAGGATAATGGTGAGCGCGAGCGGGCCGTTGCCGCCGAACATGCTAATCCACATAAAGGCAGTGACTGCCACGGGTACGCTGTACTCGAGCACGATGCCGCAGACAAGGTTGGGGTTGAAGCCAAAGAACAGCGATCCCATGGCATAAGCTGCTATGGGAATAAGCACCGCCGAGACGAGCAGCGCCAAAATCAGGTGCAGCGGACGGCGGAACACCTCGGCTACCTGGTGGAAGGTGTTGCTGAGCGCGCCTTGGAACGTCATAAAGGCGAAGAGAGCGGGAACGATGGGCTTGAGTACGCCGATCTGCTGGGGAAAGAGCACACCGAGCGTTACGCAAATCGGAACGATGACCTGCATATGCCCCGCGAGGAACTTTCCCAGTCCAACCCATTGCTTCATCTGCTCTTGTGACTCCCTTTGCTCGTAAATCCGTTTTGAATGGATATGCTAGACGCTCGCATGCATCCGTGCGTTAGAAACGCTCGATTATTTCGAGGGTATTACCGGCATCGTTTACCGAAACCACGGCGTGCTGCGAGGCTCTGCGTCCGTGCCGCACGGTATAATAAACCCGTTCAACAGATCTGCCTGCCGAAGTGGGCATACACAGAGGACTCATCGCTATGAACCGTGAGAGGTATCGCGGCGACCTGCCCCTATCGGGGGTGGGCACTCATGTCATCGCTTAAGACGACGCATCGCTGGGCGGTCGCTCGGCAAAACCCCGAGCTCGAAAAGGAGCTTTCGGCTGGCCTGGGCATACCCAGGCTGGTGGCGCGCATTATGGTTGCGCACGGCATTGCCTCGATTGAGGAGGGACAGCTATTTCTGACGCCTTCGCTCGACCGTGATTGGGCCGATCCGCTCGTCATTCCGGGCATGTCAGTTGTTGCCGATCGTGTCGAACGCGCCATCCGCAACCGCGAGCGTATCGCCGTCTTTGGTGATTTTGACGTTGACGGCATTACATCGACCTGCCTGTTGACCGAGGCGCTGCGGACGTTTGGCGCCGATGTCACACCGTTTATCCCGCACCGCTTTGACGAGGGTTATGGCCTTTCGCGCGCCGCGCTCGATCGCGTCAACGAGCTCGCCCAACCCAATCTGATTGTGACCGTCGATAACGGTATCGCGGCCAAGGATGAGGTCTCCTATCTGGAGAGCTTGGGAATCGATCTGGTGGTTACGGACCACCATGAGCCGTCCGACCAGGTGCCGCAGGGCGTGCCCCTGACCGACCCCAAGCTCGAGGATGAGGGCCCCTCGCGCGAGCTTGCCGGTGCTGGCGTGGCGCTCAAGCTGGTGCAGGTTTTGGGCGAGCGTCTGGGCAAGCCGTCGTATT
>URTB01000180.1 GCA_900550595.1 uncultured Collinsella sp. | reverse complement strand
GTACAGCGAAATCTTGGCCTCTCCTTATCCGACCAGTATTGGATTAGGCCCCAAGGTTCCGGTCTCGCCTGGGAGGATATCAACTTCTTCAATAACGCCTTTGATGACGTCTCACTGTCCATTGCGCCCTTTGCCCCAGAGGGGAAATCGGCTGCCGCAAAGCCCGATAACACCTCGGACGGCAATCTTCAAAAGTACTGGACGTGCGAGGGCGGGCGTCGAATTCTGCATAAGGCAGGAGCGCACCTGAACCAAGAACCTTATAACGAGCTGGTGGCGACCGCGCTCCACCGTCGCATCCTAAACGCCTGCGATTATGTGCCTTACTCGCTCGAGGGCACGGGCACTTCCGCCCTGAGCATATGCGATGTCTTCTTAACTGATGAAGAAGAGTATGTCCCTGCGTTCTATGTAAACCAGCACGCAAACGCAGATGAACGGCTAACCGACTACGAGCGATATGTAGCAAACTGCGAGGAGCTCAGGGTGACAGGCGTTAAGGATGCCCTTGACCGCATGATCGTGTGCGACGACATCATCGCCAACTACGATCGTCATTGGCGCAACTTCGGCCTCGTGCGAAACGTCAACTCACTAGTCTGCAGGCCAGCCCCCATCTTCGATTCGGGCTCATCGCTCTGGTGCAACATTTCTCTTGAGGAGCTTAGGGCGGGAGAGCACAGTTTTACCAGCGCGCAGTTTCATTCAAGCCCCGCCAAACAAATGCTGCTCGTCGAGGACATGAGTTGGTTCGATGGAGACAAACTCAAAGGCTTTGTCGACGAGGCAATCGAGATTCTGTCTAAAAACGATGCCCTAGCAGCGAGACTGCCTTATCTAAAAGAGGCGCTAACGTGGCGCCTCGAAAGAATGATCGACATCGCTGAATGGAGTTAGCAAGGCAGCATTGCCCCGCCAGCTCCCCTACCTCCCGCGCAGGGCCTTGAGCTTGGCCAGGGCATCGGGACTCAAGCGGCTGCCCAGAGTCATCTTAATCTGCGGAGCTTCCTCTGCCTCGTGAACGTCGTTATCGATCTGTTTGATCTCGTCCACCAGCATACGGCTCGAGATGCGCGTGACGCCCTTGCCCATGACGACGGCCTGGATCGTGCCGTCACTCGACACCACGGAGCACGCGCGGCCTTCCTCGCGTGCCTCGATGCAGAGCTTCTGCACCACGGTATCGGCAGAGACGCCCGTCGGCGAAAACTCGATGCGCACGCCGCGGGCCGGCAGGTTGGGGCGCTCGCTGGAGATATTGCCCGCGCCGTCGAACACGATCACGGCCTCGTAGCGGCCCTGGGCAAAGGCGGCGACGTCGTTGATGAGGGCGGTGCGCGCCATATCGTGAACGTCGCTGGAATACGGATCGTCGGAATGGTCGTATACGAGCTTTTCGTAGCGCGGCGTGCAGTGGATCACGTTGTAGCCGTCGACCACCAGCAGCTCGGGCTTATTGGAGTGCACCGTCGAGACTGGATCGGCGATGGCCTGCGCAAACGCATTGCCGCCCACACCATAGGTCGCGGCCGAGACAATCGGCTTAGCCGAGCCTTCGCCAAAACGCTTGGCCTTGGACTTGGCGCGGTTCTTCTTGGACATGCGCTACTCCTCCCCCATGAGCTCGCCGGCGTTGCGGCGCAGCCACTCAAAGCACAGGGCCGTCGTTGCCTGGGCAACGTTGAGGCTCTCGGTCATGCCACGCTGGGGAAGCTTGGTCAAAAAGTCGCATTTCTCGAGCACCAGGCGCGAGATGCCGTCGCCCTCGGAGCCCATGACGAGCGCCACGCGGCCCTCGAAGGGAGCATCCCAGCAGCTGCCCTCGGCGTGCTCGGAAGCACCGCCCACCCAAAAGCCGGCGGCCTTGAGGTCATCGAGCGCACGGGCGATGTTGGGCACCTGCGCGATAGGCAGATGCATGACGGCGCCGGCTGAAGTCTTGTAGCTGCCCACGGTCACGCCGGCGGCGCGCTTGTTGGCGATGATGACGCCGGCCGCACCCACAACCTCGGCGGAGCGCACGATGGCGCCAAAGTTACCGTCGTCGGTCACATGGTCGAGCACGATGACGAGCGCCGGACCGTCGCCCGCGCGGTCGAGAATATCGGCAACATCGGCATAGGGGAAGTTGCCTACCTCGAGTGCGATGCCCTGGTGAGCGCCATGGCTCGACAGCGCATCGAGCTGTGCACGCGGCACGTACTTAATGCGGACACCCGAAGCGTTGAGGTCATCGACCAAACGCGACAGGGCAGCATCGCGCTCCCCGCCCTCGGCGATGAGCGCGCACTTGATGGGAAAACCGGTGCGTAGCGCCTCGGCGGCAGCACGACGGCCTTCGATAAACTCGCCCTTGGGAGCCTGAACGTTGTCGCGGCCACGCTCGCGCTGCGGACGCGCTGCTTGGGTGCGCTCGCGCTGACCCTTGGGAGCGGCAGCGCGGTCATTACGGCGAATCGGACGCGAGCCAGAAGCAGCCTGCTTGCCGCCACGAGACGCGCGCTTGCGATTGTCGGCCATAAAGCGACCTCCTTAAATAGATAACAAACAAGAATCGACCGTCCGAGCCACGGCACCTTGCCTTTCAATCGTCGGGCATGACCACCAGGTCTATGCCCTCCTCTTTCAAGGCAATCTGCCGCACCTCGAACGGTCGACAAATACTAGAGAGTCTTAATACGAGTGCCCGCGGCAGTATCCTCGATCGTCAGGCCCAGGTCCTTGAGCTGGTCGCGGATGGCATCGGCCAGATCCCAGTTCTTGGCGGCGCGGGCCTCGGCGCGGGCCTCGAGAATCTTGGCAGCGGCCTCGTCCACGTCGTCACCCGTGTAGGCAACCAGACCGGCGGCAACGCCCAGCAGGCCCAGCGGCAGCTCGACCTTGGGCTCGGGAAGCTCAACGCCAAACGTATCGAGCAACTCGGCCAGGGTATCGGCGGCGGCCAGGGCTGCGGCCTTGTCGGCAGCATCGACCGCCTGCTCCAGATACTGATTGCACTCGGTGACAAAGCCAAAGACGGCACCCATGGCACCGGCGGTGTTAAAGTCGTCGTCCATGCACTCCTTAAAGGCGGCACGAGTCTCGGCGGCCTTGGCGACAAACGCCTCGGCGGCAGCCTCATCGGCGTCGGCCGTCGCGTGGCTTGCAGCCCAGCGCAGGTTCTCGACCGTGCCGGCGATACGCGTGAGCGAGTTCTCGGCACCCTCCAGGCGCTCCCAAGAGAAATCGAGCGGCGAGCGATAGCTCGTCTGCAGCATCAGCAAGCGCAGAGCCGCGGCAGAGTGCTGCTCGAGCACCTCGGCCAGCGTAAAGAAGTTACCGAGCGACTTGGACATCTTCTCGCCGTCGACCAGCAGCATGCCCGTGTGCATCCAGGTGTTGGAGAAACCCTGATGCCAGGCGCAGGTGGCCTGGGCGCACTCGTTCTCGTGATGCGGGAAGGCAAGGT
>URTB01000179.1 GCA_900550595.1 uncultured Collinsella sp. | reverse complement strand
CACTTCTCGTAGTAACCGTTGTTCTTGAGGTCCTCGAGGTTCTCGCCGAGAGTCTTGCCGGTGACGGTCATAACGCCGAGGTGGAGCATCGACTTGATCTCCTCCATGATGCGCGGCACGCCGCCCGCATAGTAGAAGAACTGCGCCGGCCACTCGCCTGCGGGGCGAACGTTGAGCAGGTAGTGGGCGCCACGGTGCAGGCGATCGAAATCGTCGGCGGACATCTCGATGCCAAACTCGCGGGCGATCGCGGGAATGTGCAGCAGCGAGTTGGTGGAACCGGAGATGGCGCCGTGGACCATGATGAGATTCTCGAAGGACTCCTTGGTCACGATGTCGCGGGGGCACAGGTTGTGCTCGGAGAGCCACACGGACTGACGGCCAGCCTCGCGCGCAAACTCACGCAGATCGGAGCTGGTTGCGGGCAGCAGAGCCGTGCCGGGGAGCATAAGGCCCAGGGCCTCGGCGGTAACCTGCATGGTCGAGGCGGTACCCATAAAGGAGCAGGCGCCGCAGCTGGGGCATGCGTTGTGCTTGGCAAACTCGAGCTCCTCGCGGGAAATCTCGCCGCGCTCATAGCGGGCCGAGATGGCGCCGAGCTGCTCCAGGGTCAGCAGGTCGGGACCGGCATCCATGACACCGCCGGTAACGACGATGGAGGGGATGTTGATGCGGCCCATGGCCATGAGGTTCGCAGGCAGACCCTTATCGCAGCTGGCGACAAAGACGCCGGCGTCGAATGGAGTGGCCTTGGCATGAATCTCGATCATGTTGGCGATCATGTCGCGGCTGGGCAGCGAGTAGTTGATGCCGTCGTGGCCCTGGGCCTCACCGTCGCAAATGTCGGTGCAGAAGTAACGAGCACCGTGACCGCCAGCCTCGGCAACGCCAGCACGGACCTCCTCGACCAGATCAAACAGGCCGGCAGAACCCGGGTGCGAGTCGCCGAACGTCGACTCGATAATGACCTGCGGCTTGTCCAGATCCTCGATGGACCAGCCAGAGCCCAGGCGCAGCGGGTCCATCTCGGGGCTGATGGTGCGGAACTTGCCAGAACGCGGCTGCAGCTTGGCAACCAGGTCGGCGGCCTCCTGCTGAATCTGTGCTTTGGTTTTCTCGTCCATGATGTTCTCCTCTTTTGGTTTGAACGGTTGTACCAATCGTTGGTTAATGAATCAGGTGAAAATGGGTACCGAGCGATGCACTCGGCGAAAGATGCTTAGCTACGCGAACTAGGCGAAGAACGAAATCACCAGGGCGCAGGCAAGACCCGAAAGGCCGATGAGCGTCTCCATAACGGTCCAGGACTTGAGGGTGGTCTTCTCGTCAATCTCCAGGAATGAGGAGCACATCCAAAAACCGGCATCGTTGACGTGCGAGAGGGCCGTGGCACCGCCGCAGATGGCAAGACAGATAGCGGCACGCATGAGCACCGAAGCACCGGCAACCGCGGGCATGGCGGCCATAATGCCCGATGCCATGGTCATAGCGACGATGGAGCTGCCGACAGAGGCACGCACCATGACGGCAATCAAAAAGGCAACAACCACCAAAGGCAGCGGTGAAGCCTCGAGCATAGGGCCAATAACCTGGCCCAAGCCGCAGTCCTGCAGCATCCAGCGAATGACGCCGCCGCAAGCGATAACCAGCAAGATCATGCCGACGGGCTTAAGAGAGCGGTCGAGCAAGGCCTTGAGCTCGGCGCCGGAGTAGCCGCGGCGCGCGCCCAGCAGATACATCGCGACGAGCGTGGCGAGCGTCAAAGCGACGAACGGCTTGCCCAGGAAGGCGAGAATCGAGGCAAGCTCGGCGGGCATGGGGATATAAGAGGACAGCGTGCCCAGCAAAATCAGACAAAGCGGCGTGAGCACGATGGCAAGCACCATGCCAAAGGAGGGAAGCTCCTTTTCGTCGCTCGCGCCCTCGGCAGAGGTAAAGTGCTCCGGAACATCGGTAAAGATGCGACCGCCCACGTTGCGGCCCCAGATGACGCCGGCGATCGCCATGGCGATGAAGGCGGTAGGGATACCGACGAGAATCATGGTGCCCAGGTCGACACCGAGCGTGCCGGCGACCAAAACCGAACCGGCCGAAGGCGGCACAAACGCATAGCCAGCGGCCAGTCCCGCGAGCAGCGCGATGCCGTAGTAGAGCGTCGACTTCTTGGTCTGCGATGCCACGCTAAACGCAAGCGGAATCAAAACGACCACGCCGGCTTCAAAGAACACCGTAGTGCCGATAACCAGACCGGTAATGCCCAGCGCCCAGCTGGAGTGGCCCTGCCCAAAGGTATCGATGAAGGCCTGGGCGATCTTCTTGGCACCGCCGCTCTCCTCAAGAATCTGGCCAAACATCGAGCCGAGGCCAATGAGCAGGGCGATGTTTTGCAGCGTGGTTCCCACGCCCTTGGTGACAGTGTCCGCCACCAGGTCGAGCGGCATACCGGCGCCGATGCCGATCGCGAGCGCCGAGACCATCATCGAAAGCACAGGATGCAGCTTGAACTTAATGATGAGCGCAAGCAGCAGCGCGATGCCCACGATAGCGGCGATGACCAGCCTGGTGGGGTCGGCCATAAACGTTGGGTCTGACATCTTTCCTCCAATTCATCAGACCTTTTGAATTCGGCTTAGACTATAGCGCGTTTTCAATAGGTCTGATGTTTAAAAGGGAAACTATTTTCAAAATACATCTGATGTATTTCCTGAACGATCTGTTTTTGACGGTAAACGGCTACTTACAGCTCTCCATTGTCGGAGCGAACCACCACGGCTTCTGTAAATGAGCTAGAATAGCTCTGATGAATTCTTTTGATATGAGGTGAAGCGTGGCACGAGCCGATTCGGGACTCCCCGAGCAGATTTCCGAGAAAATCATTCAATTGATCTTGGATGAGCATCTTGAGCAAGGCGACCGCCTGCCCAAGGAGGCTGTGCTCGTCGAGCGCCTGGGTGCTGGCAGGAGCACCGTGCGCGAGGCCATGAAGTTGCTGCAGTCGCGCAATATCGTGCGCATTAAGCAGGGTTCGGGCACCTATGTGGCGTCAAACCCCGGCGTTGCCGACGACCCGCTGGGCTTTACCTTTATCGACGACAAGCAGCGTCTGGCGCGCGACCTACTCGAGGTGCGCTTTATGATCGAGCCGCAGATGGCACGCATGGCAGCCGAGCACGCAACCAACGACCAGGTCGTCTGTATCAAAGAACTCTGCGACGAATCCGAGCGCCTGGCCGAGGCCGGTGAGGATTACTCCGCCGCCGACACCGCGTTCCACAATGCCATTGCCGAGAGCTCCGGAAACCTCGTCGTTCCCCGCCTAATGGGCGTGCTCAAGGCGTCTGTCCCCCTGTTTATTGACGTGACCGGCAAAAAGCTGGTTGAGGAGACCATCCGCACCCACCGTGGCGTGGCCGACGCCATCGCCGCGCGCAATCCCACCGCAGCGCACGA
>URTB01000178.1 GCA_900550595.1 uncultured Collinsella sp. | reverse complement strand
GTGCAGCTGTTGTCGATGCCATCGCACGCCACCGGAGCCGTGCTGCCCTCAACGGCACGCAGGATGTCGCCGGCACGCACCTCGGCGGGGTCCTTGGCCATCATGTAGCCGCCGCCCTTGCCGCGCACGCTCTTAAGCAGGCCCGCCTTCATGAGCGGACGGACCAGCTGCTCCAAATACTTTTGCGAGATATGCTCGCGGTCGGCGACCTCGCGCAGGGCGATTTTGCCCTCGACGTCACCAAGCGCTGCGACATAGATCATCAGCCGGAGGGCATAGCGGCCCTTAGAAGAAATGAGCATACCTACCCTCTCATCGTTGCCGGGACAAAATACCAGGCTTGTTTGTCCCAAATCTTATGCACGCGGGGCAAACAAGCCTGATTATTATGTCCCACATCTAAAAAGTCGAGTGGATTAGTCGGGTTTTCCCTTGACTAACGCCGAACCCATAGTAACTTTATTCCGAGAAGATTCCTAGGGTTTAGTACACCTATGAGTACACCATATACAGAGAGGGACAGCATGAGCGCAAATCCGCTGCTTTCCATCGAAGGTCTGACTGCCTCCGTGGACGAGAAGACCATCCTACACAACGTCAACCTCAACGTCGCCGCCGGCGAGACCCACGTGCTGATGGGACCCAACGGCGCCGGCAAGTCCACCCTCGGCCACCTGGTCATGGGCGACCCCGTCTATACCGTCAACAACGGCCGCATCGTCTTTGACGGCCAGGACATCACCGAGCTCGCCACCGACAAGCGTTCGCGCGCCGGCCTGTTCCTGAGCTTCCAGGCCCCGGTCGAGATCCCGGGCGTGCCGCTGTCGAGCTTTTTGCGCGCCAGCATCGCCGGCCGCCCCGGCCTGGAGATGAAGGGCAAGGAGTTCCGCCGTCGCGTCAAGGAGCTCGCGGCCGAGCTCAACATGGACACTGCCTACCTCAACCGCGAGCTGGGCGTGGGCTTCTCGGGCGGCGAGAAAAAGAAGGTCGAGATGCTCCAGCTTCTGCTGCTGCAGCCCAAGCTCGCCATCCTCGACGAGACCGACTCCGGCCTGGACGTCGACGCCCTGTCCACCGTCAGCCATGGTATGGACGCCTACCGCAAGAGCTGCGACGGCTCCATGCTCATCATCACACACAACACGCGCATCCTGGAGCACCTGGATGTCGACCGCGTCCACGTTATGGTCAAGGGCCACATCGTGCGCGAGGACGACGCCTCGCTGATCCCCTGGATCGACAAGAACGGTTTTGAGACCTTCGAGCGCGAGGCCGCCGAGCAGCGCGTCCAGGCCGAGGCCGCCGCTGCCGAGCAGCAGGCGTAAAGGGGCGACGCAATGACCAAGAACCGCACCGAGGTCGCGGACATCGACCGCAGCCTCTACGACTTCACCTATGGCGAGGAGGGATTCGAGCGCCTCGACGCCGGCATCACGCCCGACATCGTGCGCGAGATCAGCGCCAAGAAGGACGAGCCGCAGTGGATGCTCGACCTGCGCTTAAAGTCCCTCGAGATCTTCAACCGCTTCCCCGACCCGACGTGGGGCCCCTCCATCGAGGGCCTGGACATGGACAACATCGTCACCTACGTCAAACCCAACACCGACCAAAAGCACGACTGGGAGTCGGTGCCCGACGACATCAAGAACACCTTTGAGCGCCTGGGCATCCCCGATGCCGAGCGTAGCTACCTGGCGGGCGTCGGCGCGCAGTACGACTCCGAGCTCGTCTACCACAACATGCAGGACACCGCGTCCAAGATGGGCATCGTCTACTCCGGCATCGAGGAGGCCCTGCACGATCCGCAGTGGGAGCCGCTCATCCACGAGAAGTTTATGACGCTCATCCCGCCCACCGACCACAAGTTTGCGGCCCTGCACGGAGCCGTGTGGTCGGGCGGTTCATTTGTCTACGTGCCCAAGGGCACCAAGCTCGATTTTCCGCTGCAGAGCTACTTCCGCCTCAACGCCAAGGGCGCCGGCCAGTTTGAGCACACGCTCATCATCGTTGAGGACGACGCCGACCTGCACTTTATCGAGGGTTGCTCCGCGCCCAAGTACAACGTGGCCAACCTCCACGCCGGCGCTGTGGAGCTTTTTGTGGGCAAGCGCGCGCACCTGCGCTATTCGACCATCGAGAACTGGTCCAAGAACATGTACAACCTCAACACCAAGCGTGCGCGCGTGGATGAGGACGGCGACATCGAGTGGATCAGCGGCTCCTTCGGCAGCCACGTGGGCTACCTCTACCCCATGAGCGTGCTCAACGGACGCCGCGCCCGCTCGAGCTTTACCGGCATTACCTTTGCCGGTGCCGGCCAGAACCTCGACACCGGATGCAAGGTCGTGCTCAACGCACCCGAGACATCGGCAACCGTCGAGACCAAGGGCATCTCCAAGAGCGGCGGCATCCAGACGTTCCGCAGCTCCATCGTGGCCACGCCTAAGGCCGAGGGCTCCAAGGCAACCGTGAGCTGCCAGTCGCTCATGCTCGACGACCAGAGCCGCTCCGATACCATCCCCGCCATGGACATCCGCTGCAAGAACGTCGACATCGGCCACGAGGCCACCATCGGCCGCATCGGCGACGACAAGGTGTTCTACCTGATGAGCCGCGGCATCTCGGAGGAAGAGGCCCGCACCATGATCGTCAACGGCTTTGCCAACCCGGTCTCCAAGGAGCTGCCGCTTGAGTACGCCGTCGAGATGAACAACCTGATCAAGCTCGAGATGGAAGGAGCGATCGGATAATGAAACAGGAAACCAACACCGCTGCCACCACGCTCGAGCAGGTCAACGCTATGCCGGCCGCCACTTGGGGTTGGCTCAAGATGAACCAGACCAAGCTCGAGCTTTCAGACGAGCTTGCCACCGCTCCCGCCGAGGCCGTTGAAGTCGAGGGGCTGGATGAGCAGTTTGCTGGCACGGCCGACGCGTTTAACGCCGCCATGGACGCCATGGCCGAGCGCTTCCCCGAGCGCCGTGCCTCCGCCCCCGGCGACGCCGCCGACCGCGCCCGCATCACGCCCGAGACCGAGCTCGACGTGCCCGCCACCTCCATCTACCAGGCCGGCGCTATCAAGCTCGAGGAGGAGCTCTCCCCCGCTGAGGCCTTCGAGACCGGCATGGGCGAGGCTGCCTACGCCTATCTGGCCGACCACGCCACCAAGCGCATCGTCATCGACGTGCCCGCATACCAGCACGCCACGGTTACCGTGCGCGTGAGTGGCATCGACGCGGCTGCCGCCATCGCCGCTATCGATGTCGTCGCCCGCCCGCAGGCAACGCTCGACCTGTGCATAGCCCTGGACTCCCCCGTTGCCGGCCAAGGCGTCGTGGGCTCCGTGCTACGCGTGTGCGCCCACGAGTACGCCACCGTCAACGTAACCTGCACGCAGACGCTCGACGATAGCTGGATCGCGCTCGACGACACCGGCCTGTTCCTGGACGAGGG
>URTB01000177.1 GCA_900550595.1 uncultured Collinsella sp. | reverse complement strand
CCGAGGACCCCGAGCCCACCGAGGAACAGATCAAGTACGCCATTCGCGGCAACGTCTGCCGTTGCACCGGCTACAAGAAGATTATCGAGGGCATTTCGCTGGCAGCCGCGGTGCTCCGCGGCGAAAAGCAGATCGACGAGGACCTGGAGCGCGGCGATGACTACGGCGTGGGCAAGCGCGCCTTCCGTATCGACGTGCGCAAGAAGGTGCTCGGCGAGGGCAAGTACCCCGACGACATCGACGAGCTCGACCAGCCGGGCCTGACCTATGCCAGCGCCGTGCGCTCGAAGTACCCGCGTGCCCGCGTGCTCTCCATCGATACCTCCAAGGCCGAGGCCCTGCCCGGCGTGGTGGGCATTCTGCGCGCCGAGGACGTGCCGGTCAACCAGGTCGGCCACCTTATCCAGGACTGGGACGTCATGATCGCCCAGGGCGATATCACCCGCTGCGTGGGCGATGCCATCGTGCTGGTGGTTGCCGAGGACGAGGCGACGCTCGAGAAGGCCAAGAAGCTCGTCAAGGTTGATTACGAGCCTCTGGAACCCGTGCGTAACATCGCCGAGGCCAGGGCTGCCGACGCTCCGCGCCTGCACGACAGCTTCTTTGCCTTTGGCAACACGGTGGAGCTCAAGGACAACGTATGCCAGAGCCGTCACGTGACGCGTGGCGACGCCGCCAAGGCGCTGGCGGAGAGCGCGTTCACCGTGACGCAGCGCTTTACTACGCCCTTTACCGAGCATGCTTTCTTGGAGCCCGAGTGCGCCGTCGCCTTCCCGTACAAGAACGGCGTCAAGGTGCAGTCGACCGACCAGGGCGCCTACGACACGCGTAAAGAGTGCGCCCACATGTTTGGCTGGGATAGCGAGCCCGAGCGCGTGGTCGTCGAGACCATGCTCGTGGGCGGCGGCTTTGGCGGCAAGGAGGACGTGTCCATCCAGCACCTGGCCGCGCTCGCCGCATATAAGTTCCAGCGTCCCGTGAAGTGCAAGCTCGCGCGTGCCGAGTCGCTCGCGTTCCATCCCAAGCGCCACGCCATGGACGGCACCTTTACACTGGGCTGCGACGCCGAGGGCAACTTTACCGGCCTGGATTGCGAGATCAACTTTGATACCGGCGCCTACGCGTCGCTGTGCGGCCCGGTGCTCGAGCGCGCCTGTACGCATGCCGTCGGCCCCTACAAGTACCAGAATACCGACATTCGCGGCTTTGGCTACTACACCAACAACCCGCCCGCCGGCGCGTACCGCGGCTTTGGCGTTTGCCAGTCCGAGTTTGCGCTCGAGAGCCTGATCGACCTGCTGGCCGAGAAGGTCGGCCTGGATCCGTGGGAGATTCGCTACCGTAACGCCATCGAGCCGGGCGAGGTTCTGCCCAACGGGCAGATTGCCGACTGCTCCACGGCGCTGAAGGAGACGCTGCTCGAGGTCAAGGATGCCTACTATGCGCATCCCGGACACGCCGGTATCGCCTGCGCCATGAAGAACGCCGGCGTGGGCGTGGGCCTGCCCGATGCCGGCCGCTGCAAGATTCGCGTCGAGAACGGCGTGGCCGTGGTCTATGCTGCCACGTCCGACATCGGCCAGGGCTGCAACACGGTCTTTTTGCAGGACGTTGCCGAGGCATGCGGCCTGCCGCTTCGCTGCATCGCCAATGGCGAGTGCTCTACCGAGAACGCTCCCGACTCCGGCACCACGTCTGGCTCGCGTCAGACGGTCGTGACCGGCGAGGCCGTGCGCGGCGCCGCCTTCCTGCTGCGCGATGCCATGCTTGACATCGAGGCCGGCAAGCATGCACCCGATGCTCCTGTGAGCGCCCATGGTGATGGCATCAAGATCGAGTACGACGACGGTCGCGCCTATCAGCTGCACACACAGGAACTCGTCGCCGGCCAGGGTATGCATCCTCAAGATCCCGCTGCCGCCATCAAGGCGCTCGAGGGCTGCGAGTTTGGGTACGTGTACCTGGAGCCGACCGACAAGCTGGGCGCCGACGTTCCCAACCCCAAGAGCCACATCTGCTACGGCTTTGCCACGCATGTGGTCATTCTGGATGATGACGGTCGCGTGAGCGAGGTCTATGCCGCGCACGATTCCGGCAAGGTGGTCAATCCCATCTCCATCCAGGGTCAGATCGAAGGCGGCGTGCTCATGGGTATGGGCTATGCGCTTACCGAGGATTGGCCGCTCAAGGACTGCGTGCCCCAGGCAAGGTACGGCACGCTCGGACTGTTCCGTGCGCCCGAGATTCCGGATATCCACGCCATCTACGTGGAGAAGGATGAGCTGCTGCCCGTGGCATACGGCGGCAAGGGCATCGGCGAGATCGCAACGATTCCCACGGCGCCCGCCGTACAGAACGCCTATCGCGCATTTGACGGCAAGCTGCGTCCGGATCTGCCCATGGTGGATACGCCCTACAGCCGCGCCCGCAACCGCGGGTAGGGTAGGGCGCGGACGGCCATTGCTGACGAGCTGTTCGCGCTCAACATCAACTACATACGCTGCGCCTTTGGCCCCGGCTCCATCGCGAGCCGGGGCCCTTTGTTTGGAGTGGAAACTGCGTCCCGGATTTGGCGCTCAGAACGGGACACGCTTTCCGGATGGGATGCTTGGCGGAAACTACGGCCCAGTTTTTGGCTCCAGAACGGGATGCATTTTCCGGAACGGTCCACGTGCGGTGGTGTACCGCCCCTTTCGTGTGCGCCGCTTGTCGAATTACGTTATAGCTAGCTATATTATAGGAAGGTATAATATAGCTAGCTATAACGTAAAAGAAGGATGGCCCTATGTTTATCGGAAGAACAGCGGAAATGTCCGAGCTCAATCGACTGTATGGCACGGGCTCCTTTGAGATGCCTGTGATTTACGGTCGCCGTCGTGTGGGTAAAACGCGCCTTATCACAGAGTTCATCCAAGGCAAGAAGGCTATTTACTTTCAAGCTCGTCGTACCAATGCGGAGGCAAACCTGCACGGCTTTAGCCAGGCGATACTTGCAGGCTCGGTTGGTGCTGCAGGCGTGTCGTTTCGTAGTTTTGACGAGGCGTTCGATGCATTGGTCACCATGGCTCGAACGGAGCGTTTGATTGTCGTGATTGACGAGTATCCCTATCTCGCCCAATCGAATCCCGAGATCAGCTCGTTGCTGCAAGACAAGATCGACCACTTATACAAAGAGACCAGGCTAATGCTGATCCTATGCGGCTCGTCTCTTTCGTTTATGGAGGAACAGGTGTTGGGCTACGAGAGCCCACTATACGGTAGGCGTACGGCCCAGTTTAAGATCATGCCGCTCGATTTTACGACGACCCTCGGGTTGTGGCAGAGCATGAGTCGCGAAGACGCTGCAGTTTGCTATGGTATGACGGGCGGCATTCCTGCATATATCGAGAGAGTCGATCCTGCCGCATCGCTCAAGGACAACATCAAACGTCTTTTCCTTACTCCTACGGGCTATCTCTTTGA
>URTB01000176.1 GCA_900550595.1 uncultured Collinsella sp. | reverse complement strand
AGGCGCTGTGGCGTGACAAGCCCGTGACGGCGCTCAAGGCCATGCTTGCCGTTGCCGAGGCGTTGCCCGATCGCTCGCTGGGCAGCTTGGATGGCCAGGCTCGTCGCCAGGCGGAGGCGGCCCTGCTGCGCCACGCCATCGACATCCTTATGAATGGCGCCCGCGCGCTCGACGTGTCGCAGGCTGCAACCGTGCCCGTGCTCGATGGCATTCGCACCAAGGTGGACAAGCGTAGCACCGCCTACGATTACGAGACCCACGAGGTTGACCGTGCGCCACGTGCCCAGGCTCGCTTTGCTTCGCTTGCCGATGCGGCGGCTCTGCGCCCCGGCAGCTACGATGCCGTGCTGTTTGCCGATGTCGATCTGGACAGCTATCCGCTCTCACACGAGGAGGGGCCGCTGGCCACGCTGGCGGCGAGCCTTGGTCGCGAGGGCGTGACGCTTGAGCCCGCGGCCTTGCTGCGTGTGCGCTTTGGCCACGCGATGCAGGCGGCACGCGGCCCGGTTGCGCTTGCCCGCGTGACGCACGATCGCCAAGCGCGCGAGTGCTACCCGGCTGCCGTGTGGACCGAATTGCGGGCGCATGCCGAGGCCGCTGAAGCTGCTAGGGAAGCTGACGCCGACAAGGCCGCTGACGACGCTAAGACCACTGGTGACGCTAAGGCCGCTGACGCCGACAAGGCGAAGTGCGTGGGTGAGGGCGATATCGTAAGGAACTTCGATCCCGCGGCAGGCGAAGGTCTCAAGCGCGAGCGCGTGACCTGTGAAGCCCCTCAGCATTTGAGTGCCGAGGCCGTGCCGTATTTGGTCCTGCGCCGTCGTGACGGCGAGGGCGAGGACGCGCCGCTTGTGCCGCGCCTGACGTCCGCCTCGCAGATCGAGGCCTATTCCACCTGCCCGCTGTGCTGGTTTGTCTCGTATCGCGTCAAGCCCCAGTCTATCGACGCGGATTTTGGCAACATGGAGAAGGGCAACTTCGTCCACGACGTGCTGGAACACCTGCATGCCCGTCTGCCCCAAGAGGGCATGGAGCGCGTGACGCCCGAGAACTTGCCGCGCGCACAGGAGCTGCTGCGCGAGGTCTTTGCCGAGACCTTGGCCGAGCATGCGGGCAAGCGCGGTACCGAGGGCCCGCTGGTGCCGCTCTCCCCGGTGGAGGAGCGTCAGGTGGCCGAGATCTTGCCGCAGCTGGAAGGCGTGCTCGCCTACGAGTCCGAGGCGCTTGCCCCCTTTGCCCCGCGCTACCTTGAGTTCGCCTTTAATGAGCTTAAGGTCGAGTATGCCGGTTGGCCGCTCGGCGGGCGTATCGACCGCGTTGACGTGGATGCCGAGAATCGCGCCGTGGTGATTGACTACAAGCATCGTTCGGGTGTCGAGGAGTTTAAACTCGCCGACCCTACGGTGCGCGACGAAGAGTCGGGCGAGGCCCCCATCGACGACCCGCGTTGGCTGCCGCCCCATACCCAGACACTCATCTACGCGCAGGCCATGCGCCGGGCGCTGGGCCTAGATACCCGTGCTGCGCTCTATTTTTCGACCAAGGGCGGCAAGCCCGCGCTGCGCGGTGCCGCGAGCGCCGAGCTGTTGGAGCAGGAGCGCGGCGACGGTCGCATTCCGGGCCTTAAGAAGGGCTTTCCCGGCGAGGGCGGCAACATGGACTTCGATGCGCTGCTCGACCGCGTGGAGGCCGGCATCGCCGAGCGCTTGCACGAACTCGAGGCGGGCGACGTCGCCGCTGTCGACCCGACGTCGGCGCAGGCCGCGCATGCGCGCTGCTCGTATAACCACGAAGGAACGTTTGTAAGGAGGGACGTGTAGACCATGGATTTTTCGACTTTGATGCCGCAACAGCTGCAAGTCGTCAAAACGCTCGACCGCCCGCTGTTTGTCTCGGCGGGTGCCGGCTCGGGCAAGACCTTTACCCTCACGCGCCGCATCGTCTATGCGCTCTCGCCCGAATCCGGTCCGTTTGTCGAGCATCTGGACCAGGTGCTCGCCATTACCTTTACCAAAGACGCCGCGGCCGAGATTCGCGACCGTGTGCGCCGTGCGCTTATCGAAGAGGGCATGGACGAGGAGGCCCTGACGGTCGACGACGCTTGGATCTCGACCATCCACGGCATGTGCTCGCGTATCCTGCGCGCGCACGCGCTGGAGCTGGGCATCGATCCTGAGTTCACGGTGCTCACCGATACCGATGAGCTTATGGATCAGGCTGTCGAGCATGTGCTGGGGCGCGCGACGGCGCCCGATGCCGCGCCCGAGCTTGCCGCCTCGCTTAAGGCCCTCTACGCTTGGTATCCCATGGCGGGCGAGGGCGGGCCGTTTGGCGCCGGTACCACCATCAAAGGCCTGGTGCGCGACCTGTTGGAGCTATCGAGCCAGCTGCCGGGCGGCATGGACGATGTGTGCGTGGCGCGCGGCCAGGCCGACACCTCGGCGCTTGCCGATGCCTATCGTGCGGCGCTGGGCGCAAGCAAGGCCACGACCGAGAAAGCGCAGGCGGCACTCGACGCCATCGACGCGTTTGAGGCGAGCGGCAAAACCATGGAGGATGCGGCGCGACTCATGATGTCGTGCAGCATGCCGCGCGCGAGCAAGGCGTTTCCTAAGGAGCAGGTGGAGCTACTCAAGGCCGAGGCGGCTGATGCGTTTATCAATATCGTGCTTGCCTGCGGCGGTTCGGCGCTCGATGCGCTGGTGGGGCTCGCCCGTGCCGTAGAGGCGGAGTACCGTGCGCTCAAGGCCGGCCAGTCCGCGCTCGATAACAACGACCTGCTGCGCATAGCGTACGAGGCGCTGCGCGACTACCCGGCTATTCGAGCTGCCTATGAGGGCCGCTTTAAGATGGTCATGATCGACGAGTTCCAAGATACCGACCAGATGCAGGTCGATCTGATTCGCTATTTGACGGGCGCGGGGGAGCGCGCGCTGTGCACCGTGGGCGATGCGCAGCAGTCGATCTATCGCTTCCGTGGCGCCGAGGTTGAGGTGTTTCGCCGCCAGGAGCGCAAGGTGGGCTCCTCTGCTGCGCCCGAGACGGCTGTCGCATCCGATGCCCCCGTCGGCGAGCTCGTCAAGCTTGTCCGCAACTTCCGCAGCCACGACGAGGTGCTGCGCTACGTGGCGCGCGTCTTTGACGGCGACACCGGTGGTTTGATGCAGGGGTTCTTGGATCTTGAACCGAGCGACAAACGCAAGGACAAGCTCAAGGCAAAGGCGTCGCGCCGCCAGGCGCTGTTCGTTACCGGCGGCAGCACGCAGGAGCGAACGCAGGCGAAAGCTCGCGCGATTGCCGAGCGGTTCCAAGCGCTCGTTAAAGCGGGCCAGCCCCAGGGCAGCATGGTGCTGCTGCTGGGGCGCATGACCAACGCCGATGTTTATGCGCAGGCCTTCCGCGACCAAGGGCTCGACTGCGTGATCGCAGGCGGCTCGGTCTTTTCCCAGGCAGCCGAGGTGC
>URTB01000175.1 GCA_900550595.1 uncultured Collinsella sp. | reverse complement strand
AAGCTGCGTGCGTAGTTGAGCTTGTCGGCGGTAAGGTCGTCCCAGCTGGGCAGCAGGTCGTAGTCGTAGACCTCGTCGAGCGAACCCGTGCGGTAGACGGTGCCGTTGATATAGGTGATCTGATCGACGGGCAGCCCCGCGTCGAGCGCGTCGGCAATCTCGACAATCGCGTGCTCGCCCATGCCGTAGATGAGGATGTCGGCGCCCGAGTCGAGCAGTACCGAGCGCTTGAGCTTGTCCTGCCAGTAGTCGTAGTGGGCCAGACGGCGTAGGCTCGCCTCGATGCCGCCGATGATGATGGGGGCATCCTTGAACGTCTGGCGGATAAGGTTGCCGTAGACCGTGACGGCTCGGTTGGGACGGCGCCCCTCCTCGCCACCGGGGGTATAGGCATCGGTGTGGCGGCGGTGCTTGGTCACCGAATAGTGGTTGACCATGGAGTCCATGTTACCGGCGCTGACGAGAAAGCCCAGGCGCGGCTCACCGAGCACCGTGATGCTGGCGGGGTCAGTCCAGTCGGGTTGGCAGATAATGCCCACTTTGTAGCCGTGCGCGTCGAGGACGCGGCTGATGATGGCCATACCAAAGCTAGGGTGGTCCACGTAGGCGTCGCCGCAGATGTAGACAAAGTCGCACTGGTCCCAGCCGCGCGCATCCATGTCGGCGCGGCTGACGGGGAGGAACTTATCGCGGCCCGGACGCCAGGGGCGGGCGGGCGTCGCTTGGGAATGCTTGGTGCGGGCGACCGTGGCCTGCGCCTTACCGCCGCGCTTTTGCTGCTGGCCCTGTTTGCCCTGCTGACTGCGCTGGTTGTTCTGAGCATGCTGAGGCTTTTTTGCCACGATCCCTCCCGGTGTTTGTATGCTGCATGTAATTGTAACCAGTCTTTTTGGGACGGCGCTAAAAAGACTGGTGGAGTACATGGGCTGGCGGATCGGCGTGTCGATGCGAGTGCCGTTTGTTTCCAGACTGTGTATCCCCGTGTCGAAGGGGCCGTCTCGCGCGCACGCCATGTTGTCAATGGGTTACAGTATGAACGGCGGCTATGTTTCCGCCAACGCACGAGAGAGTCGTCAACAAGGAGGATGCACGACGATGCAGCGTGCCAAACAGATATCGGAGTCTATTGAGCTGGGCATCATCTTGGCGCTCGCCGGTGGCTTTATGGACGTTTATTCGTACATTGGGCGCGACCATGTTTTCGCCAACGCGCAGACGGGCAACATCTTGCTCGTGGGCGTGAGCATCTCGGAGGGCAATTGGGCACTTGCGGGTCGCTATTTCTTCCCTGTGGTGTCGTTTGCCGTGGGCATTATGCTTGCCGACCTGGTACACGAGCGGTTTGGCAGTGTGATCCACTGGCGTCAGGTGACGGTGTTCTTTGAAGCCGTCATCTTGCTGGGCGTGAGCTTTATCCCGGGCGGCGGTTACAACCTGCTCGCCAACTGCCTCACCTCGTTTGCCTGCGGCATGCAGGTCGAGAGCTTCCGTAAGATACATGGTCACGGCATCGCCACGACCATGTGCATCGGTAACCTGCGCAATGCGCTGCAAAACGTGGACGACTACATCATCACCCACAAGCGCGGCTTTTTGGAAAACGGCGTGCTGTACTTTGGCGTGATCTTTACCTTTGTGTTTGGCGCCGTGCTGGGCAACTGGTGTATTGAGCGCATGGGTCTGCATGCCATCGTCGTGGCGAGCTTGCTGCTGTTTGTCGCGTTTGCCATCATGTTTATCGACCGCGAGCGCGATTTGCGCTCTCGCTGGAAGCGTGCCTGCGAAGATTGGAAAGACGCCTGCCAAAAATAACGGCAGGATGCGGCAAGGGGCTGGCCCCTTTGTCGCACTGATCAATATTGGGGAGGGGACGGCCATCTCGGCCGCCCCTTTTTTGTTTAGTGATCAGGTGGGGACGATACCAGCTGTTGAAACGCTTTAACAACTTTGACGTTCTCACGCGCTTTTTGTTTCAAAAGCGTTAGGATGGGACATATAGCGCGGGGCGTAACGGATGCCCCGCACACGATGGGAGGCTATCAATGGCTAATCGTTTCGTTCTCAACACCATCTCTTATCATGGTTCCGGCGCCATCAAGGAGATCCCCGGCGAGCTCCAGCGTCGCGGCTACAAGAAGATCTTCGTCTGCTCCGACCCCGATCTGGTTAAGTTTGGCGTTACCGCTAAGGTGACCGACGAGCTCGACGCCGCCGGCATCGCTTGGAGCCTCTACTCCGAGATCAAGCCCAACCCCACGATTCAGAACGTCAAGGACGGCGTCGAGGCCTTCAAGGCCGCCGAGGCTGACGCTATCGTGACCATTGGTGGTGGCTCCTCCATGGACACCGCCAAGGCTATCGGCATCATCATCAACAACCCCGAGTTCGCCGATGTCCGCAGCCTCGAGGGCGTTGCTCCGACTAAGAATCACGCTGTGTTCACCATCGCCGTGCCGACGACCGCCGGTACCGCCGCCGAGGTGACCATCAACTACGTCATCACCGACCCCGAGAAGGTCCGCAAGTTCGTGTGCGTTGACACCAACGACGCCCCCGAGGTCGCTGTCGTCGACCCCGATATGATGGCCTCCATGCCCGCTGGTCTGACCGCTTCCACCGGCATGGACGCTCTGACCCACGCCATCGAGGGCTACACCACCAAGGGCGCTTGGGAGCTCTCCGACATGTTCCACTTTGAGGCTATCAAGCTGATCAGCGAGAACCTGCGCGACTCCGTCGCCGAGGCCAAGTCCGGCAAGCCCGGCTCCGGCCGCGAGGGCATGGCTCTTGGCCAGTATGTCGCCGGCATGGGCTTCTCCAACGTCGGCCTGGGCATCGACCACGCCATGGCTCACACCCTGTCCGCTCACTACGATACCCCGCACGGTGTCGCCTGCGCCATGCTGCTGCCGATCGCCATGGAGTTCAACAAGCCGGTTTGTGCCGAGCGCCTGGCCAAGGTCGCCGTCGCCATGGGCGTTGACACCACGGGCATGAGCACCGACGAGGCCGCCGATGCCGCCATCGCCGCCGTTAAGCAGCTCTCCGCCGACGTGAACATCCCGCACGTCTGCGAGGCCATGAAGGCTGACGAGATCGAGGTCCTGGCCAAGGACGCCATGGCCGACGCCTGCTTCCCGGGTAACCCGCGCGAGGCGACGCTCGACGACGTCATCGAGCTCTTCAAGAAGATCTGCCCGGCTGCTTAACCTGGTTCGGCGGGCCCCGCCCGTTAGCCCCAGAATCGTCCTCGGACATGTCGGAGGCCCCGCTGCGCACTACGTGCGGCGGGGCCTCCTTCTGTCCTGCGGAAAGATTCTGGGGCTAACGGGCGGGGCCCGCCGGCTCGTTGTCGTGGCGGGCGCTGTTCGGAAGAGGTCGATGGGTCATCTCGCTAGGTAAAAAGATGGTTCGCGGTGGTATTGTTGCTGTGGGTTTAATTCGACATGAAAGGGTGACTTTGGTGTCCAAGAT
>URTB01000174.1 GCA_900550595.1 uncultured Collinsella sp. | reverse complement strand
GACTTTGTGCCCATCGCCGGTGAGACGCGCATTTGCCTGAATATTCTGCACGAGGGTAATCAGACCGAGCTGCTGGAGAGCGGCCCACAGATCGTCCCAGCCGAGCTCGAGGCCTTTACGGCCAAGTTCGCCGAGCTTGCAGCGAAGGCTGACGTTGTGACGCTTTCGGGCTCGCTGCCGCGTGGCGTCGATGCCGGCTACTATGCCGAGCTCGTCAAGATCGCCGAAGAGGCGGGCGCCAAGGTGCTGCTCGACACCTCGGGCGCATCGCTGGAGGCCGCGCTGGAGTCCGACGCTAAGCCTGAGCTCGTAAAGCCCAACCTGACCGAGATTAACGGCCTGCTGGGTACGTCCTTTACGACCGATGATGTCGATGCCCTGCGCGAGGCGCTTGCCGCCGATGGCCGCTTTGCCGGTATTCCCTGGGTCGTCGTTTCGATGGGCGCTGCCGGTTCGGTGGGCTTCCACGAGGGCCGCGCGTTCCGCGCCAAGACGCCCGCGATTGCGGCTGTGAACGCGACGGGTTCCGGCGACTCGACCATCGCCGGCTTTGCGCATGCCATTGCGGCTGGTGCCGATGACGTCACGGTGCTCAAGACCGCCAATACCTGCGGCAAGCTCAACGCCATGGATCCCAAGACCGGCCACCTGGTCATGGACCGCTGGGACGAGATTTACAACGGCGTTGAGGTCGTAGAGTTGTAGCGGTTGCGACTCCTAATAGAATGAGCGTGGATAATCTCCCGCTTTTGGTGCCCATACGAGCTCAAAGTGGGAGATTTTCCACGCTCGAGTCATTAGTCGTCGGGGACGTTCTTTAATGACCAGTCGTTTAAGAACATCCCCAATGACTACACTCAAAAAGCGGCGCCCGCCGGCGATGTTGCCGGCGGGCGCCGTTGTCTTGAAGACGAAATGATCCGTTTTCCTCCGTCCCCAAGGGATCATTACAACGAGTCGATAAAGCGCTGTTGGGCGGCGCGGCCGGCTTCGTCCCACTTAAAGACGCCGGCGTTGTCGAGCACGTGACCAAATACCACGCCGACCTCCTCGTGCAGGATGTCGATGGCGTTGTCCGCCGTGAGCTCGTCGGCGCGGCGGGCAAAGACATCCTCGGCCCACGCGGCGTGGCTGCGGCAAAGGTCGTCGCCCTCGAGCGCACCGGCAAGGTCGTAGCTGGCATCGGCCTTGGCTGCCAGCAAGTGCTCGCGGACAGCGCCGAGCTCGGGAACCAAGCGCGGCGGCAGAATAGCCAGGCCCATGACCTCGATCAGGCCGATGTTCTCTTTCTTGATGTGGTGGTACTCGGCATGCGGGTGGAATACGCCCAGCGGATGCTCGTCGGTCGTGATGTTGCAGCGAAGCGCCAGGTAGGCCTCGTAGATCTCGCCGCCGGCGTTGCCGCGGGAGTCGACGCGGCGGATGACGGGCGTCACAGTGTTGTGCGCTGCGCCGTCGGCTGTATGCGCGATGACGCCCACCGACTCATCGGTCCACTCGCGCCAGGCGAGGATAATCTTCTCGGCGGCGTCGAGCAGTGCGCCGCGGTCGTGCGAGCGCAGTCGCAGCACCGAGAGCGGCCACTGCAACACGGTACCGCTGACCTGGTCAAAGCCGGGCACGCTAAACTGCGAGACCTCAGCGGCGTGCATCATGGGGAACTCGTGTGCGCCGCCCTGGAAGTGGTCGTGCGACAAGATTGAGCCGCCCACGATAGGCAGGTCGGCGTTGGAACCGATGAAGTAGTGCGGGAACAGGTCCACAAAATCGAGCAGGCAGGTCAGACCCTTGCGGTCGACGTGCATCGGACGATGCTCGGAGCTCATAGCAATGCAGTGCTCGTTAAAGTACGCGTACGGGCTGTACTGGAAGCCCCAGCGCTCGCCGTTGAGCTCAATGGGGATAATGCGCAGGTTCTGGCGAGCGGGGTGGGCACCGCCGTCGGCTGCGGCGGAGCGTCCAGGGTAGCCCTCGTTCTCGATGCAGAGCTGGCAGGCGGGATACTTCTCGCCCGTGTTTTTGGCGGCGCCGGCCGCGGCAATATCGCGCGGGTCCTTCTCGGGCTTCGACAGGTTGATGGTGATCTCAAGATCGCCCCAGTTGGTGGAAGTGCTCCATTTGATGTTGCGCGCGATAGCGGCGCGGCGCACGTAGCCGGCGTCGCAGCACAGGCCGTAGAACCAGTCGGTCGCGGCGCGGGGCTCGTTGACGCCCATGCGTCCGCTGAACTCCTCGTTTACAATCGAAGGCCTCGGCATGAGCACGCCCATGATGCGCATGGCGATGCGGTCGCGGCCCGATGTCGTATCCTCGGCAGCACCGTTGGCAACGGCGACCTCGGCAAGTGCGGCAAGCGTGCCTTCAAGGTCAAAGTTGGGCAGGGTATCGGGGTGCAAGAGCGAGAGTTTCTCGACCTGGAGCGCCCAGGCCATGTCGAGTGCCGGTCCCGTGGCGCCGATGCACTCCAGAATGGTGTTGTATGCCCAGATGCGATCGTCCTGTCCGATCATCGATCGATGAATGGCATATTCGATGAGGCCCTGCGCGGCCTCGCGCACATCAGTCATTACAGCCATGCCGCGTAAGCCCCCTTGTCAGAGATGGCGTAGTGACGGGCAGAGCCCTCGCCCAGCCAGCTGTTCATCTTGGTGATAAATGTGTCGACCAGATCGAGCGGCACGAAGGCCTGGATGGTACCGCCAAAGCCGCCGCCGTGAATACGAACGGCGCCACGGCCGTCGAGCACATGCTCGGCAAGAGCAAGTGCGTACATGGAAGGCTGCTCGGCACCCAGTTTGGCAACAACATTCTGCAGGTACATGGCGGAGCTGGCGCCGGACTCGCGCGTCAGGACTAGGAACTGGTCAATGTCGCCGGCGTTCAGAGCTGCCCAGCGCTTGTCGACCAGACCGTTCTCGTACCAGTAGTGAACGGCGCGCAGGCAGGCACGGTCGCCCAGCTTGGCGCGCAGCTCGGGGAGCTTGGCGTCAAAATCGGCAACATCGACCTCGCACAGGCGTGCCTTGCCAAACTCGGCGGCGACGTCTTGCATCTCGCGCGGAACGGCAGCGTAATCGTCGGTGGCGGCCACGTGGTCGGCACCAACCTTAACGAGCACGAGCGCATAGCCGTGATCCTCAAAGTTGAGTTCGAGCTTCTGGGTTTTAGGCTGAGCCTGGTCCTCAAAGTCCATGTAGGCGAGGCCGCCCAAGCAAACGGCGGCCTGGTCCATCAGACCGCAGGGCTTGCCATAGTAGTTGTTCTCGGTGCGCTGGCTCATCTGGGCGAGCGCGACGGGCTCGATGGCGGGTGCGCCCCAGAGCGTCTCCATGGCGCGACCGTATGCCGCCTCGACAGCAGCAGAGCTCGAAAGGCCGCCGCCCGAGGGGACAGAGCAGGTGAAGGCGAAGTCGAAGCCCTGGGGCTCAACGCCCAGAGCAGCGATTTCGTGGGCCATGCCGCGGACGAGGCTCGC
>URTB01000173.1 GCA_900550595.1 uncultured Collinsella sp. | reverse complement strand
CGCCAAAGCCGATAATGGCCTGGCAGGCGCTCTCTCGATACAGGGACGCCGCTTCCTCCACGTTTGAGACCGTGGGGTTCATACGCGTTTCGGCATAGACCGTAACGCCAATCCCCTGAGCCGTAAGCGCACGCTCGAGTGATGCCGTGAGCCCCAAACGTGCAATACCAGGGTCTGTCACGATAAGGACCTTCTGGATCGAGCGCTTTTGAAGCACCGCGGGCACATCCTCGGCATGCTCCAAAATGCGCGGCTCGGTATAGGGCAGGATCGGCAATGCAATGCGAAAAACCGTCTGATATGTTCGGCACCAGGCACGACTGGCTAGATGCATAAAGGAAACTCCCTTATTTGTTGATAGGTCAACATTTGCTCGACCGATTGTACTCAGCGGAGATCGCAGACGGCCCGCCAATCGTTAATCAATCAACATCTTCATATAACAAAATTGTTTTATTAAAAATTATTCCTAATAGGCTTCACATTTGGTCGCATTTATGGATAATAGAACTCGTCAAGACGCACGTCCGGAGAGGGCCCTTACGGGACCGGACGAGCGCGCAATCGCCATCGATCGAAAGGATCGAATCATGAAGTTTGTTTGCCCCGTTTGCGGTTATGTGGAAGAGTTCGACGGCGACCAGCTGCCCGAGGATTTTAAGTGCCCCCAGTGCGGCGTTCCCGGTTCTCGTTTCCTGAAGCAGGAGGAGGGCCAGCTCGAGTGGGCTGCCGAGCACGTCGTGGGCGTCGCCAAGATGGAGGGCGTCTCCGAGGACATCGTTGCCGACCTGCGCGCTAACTTTGAGGGCGAGTGCTCTGAGGTCGGTATGTACCTGGCCATGGCTCGTGTCGCTCATCGCGAGGGCTATCCCGAGATCGGCCTGTACTGGGAGAAGGCTGCCCACGAGGAGGCGGAGCATGCCGCCAAGTTCGCTGAGCTCCTGGGCGAGGTCGTGACCGACTCCACCAAGAAGAACCTCGAGATGCGCGTTGAGGCCGAGAACGGCGCCACCGCCGGCAAGACCGATCTTGCTAAGCGCGCCAAGGCCGCTGGCCTCGATGCCATCCATGACACCGTGCACGAGATGGCTCGCGACGAGGCCCGCCACGGCAAGGCTTTCGCCGGCCTGCTCAAGCGCTACTTTGGCTAAGCCAACCGCCTGAGACATAACCTCTAGCTCGATGAGGCCCGGACCGCATGGTTCGGGCCTTTTTCGTGGGCTTATTGCAGCTGCTCTTGAAGAGCGATGAGCGACTGAGGGCTCAGGTCGTCGTATTGTATGAGGACGCGAGATGGAGCGTTCTTAGTCGATGCCCGATCACCCGTCCACAGGCAATCGGCGATGTTGACATAGGAAATACGAGCGTCAGCAAGAGCCTTCGCGAAACTCTTCCCCGCTCCGTCCTCGGACAGGGCAACGGTGCAGTAAAGGCCCGCGTCTGCATGCTCGATTGAGACCTCCCCTGCCGGAAACGCTTTCCGCACAAGCGCCATCAGGCCATCACGCGCCTCACGAGCACGAACGCGCACGCGGTTCACATGCCGCTCGTAATCACCCGATTCCAGCAAACGAGCCAAAGCGACCTGGTCGACAGAACTCACCGACGAGGCATAGAAACCAAGGTTGCACCTAAACCGCTCCATCAGCTCATCGGGCAGCACCATGTACGCTAGACGCAACGCCGATGAAAGGCTCTTCGAAAACGTGTTGGTGTAGATGACCGATTGAGCGGCATCGATCGACGCGAGCGCGGGAATCGGCTTGCCGGCTAGACGAAACTCGCAATCAAAGTCATCCTCAATGAGATACCGACCTGGTCGCTCGGCGGCCCAGCTCAGCAGCGCATATCGGCGCGCAATGCTCGTCACAAGGCCGGTCGGATACTGATGGGACGGCATCAGGTGAAGGACATCGGTCCCGCTTTTCTGCAGAGTGTTCAAGTCCACGCCCTCATCATCCAACGGGATATGTCGAACTTTGCAGCCCATAGCCTGGTAGATGCGCGTCAGACGCAAATAGCCCGGGTCCTCAACGGCATACACCTTGTCAGCGCCAAGCAACTGAACCAACATGGTATCGAGCAGCTGGGCGCCCGCGCCGATAACAATGTTATTAGGATCGATATTCATGCCCCTTGTCCCGCGCAGATGGTGAGCAATTGCGCGTCGTAGCCGAGCGGTGCCCTGTGCCGGTGCGGGCGAAAAGATCTCGCGTTCGTCTTCGGATGCCAGCGTCGCCCGTAGCGCGCTTTGCCAAAGTCGCGCCGCCTCCAAAGCGGAAGGAGAAAGTGCGTCGAATCGCTCGACCTGTCTGTTGACATCATGCGCGCTGGGGCCCACAGAGACGGCATCTCGGTCGATACTCCCCGTAGCCAAAGGCAAAACTGGTGCATCCGGAAGCTCGCAAGCGTAGTAGCCACGACGCGGCATTGAGCAAATATAGCCCTCGGCAAGTAGCTGGCTATATGCATTCTCGATGGTAATGACACTGATTCCCAGATGGCTGGCAAAGGCGCGCTTAGACGGAAGATGCTCCCCCGCCGCAATGCGCCCAGCAACAATATCGTCTCGAATTTGCTGGTAAACATATTCATAGAGCGATGCTTCGCCGCGTTTTTCCAAATTGTAGTCAAGCATGAGCATATCACCTGACCTTATTAAGCCATTCAATCTGGTATTAGTCTGACCTTGTTATTATCTCGAAAACTGAGTATTTTGCCATACCCAGCTCCCCGATAGGATGTTCCGTCAAGCAATGCACATGCCAACCAAGGGAGCAACCATGGCAGAACAGACCAGCAAGGCCGATCGCGTCAAACTCAATCGCGAGCTCGCGCAGATGCTCAAGGGCGGCGTCATCATGGACGTTACCACGCCCGAGCAGGCACGCATCGCCGAGGAGGCAGGCGCCTGCGCCGTCATGGCTCTCGAGCGCATCCCGGCCGACATCCGTGCCGCAGGCGGCGTCTCGCGCATGAGCGACCCCAAGATGATCAAGGGCATCCAGGAGGCCGTCTCCATCCCCGTCATGGCCAAGTGCCGCATCGGTCACATCGTCGAGGCGCAGGTCCTGCAGGCCATCGAGATCGACTACATCGATGAGTCCGAGGTTCTCTCCCCTGCCGATGACGTCTATCACATCGACAAGACCCAGTTTGACGTGCCGTTTGTCTGCGGCGCCCGCAATCTGGGCGAGGCGCTACGCCGTGTTGCCGAGGGCGCCACGATGATTCGCACCAAGGGCGAGCCGGGCACGGGCGACGTCGTTCAGGCTGTGCGTCACATGCGCAAGATCCAAAAGCAGATCCGCGACGTTGTCGCTCTGCGCAATGATGAGCTCTTTGAGGCAGCCAAGCAACTGCAGGTTCCGGTCGAGCTGGTACGCGAGGTTCATGCCACGGGCAAGCTTCCCGTGGTGAACTTTGCCGCCGGCGGCGTAGCGACCCCCGCCGACGCCGCGCTGATGATGCAGCTGGGCGCCGAGGGCGTCTTTGTCGGCTCGGGCATCTTTAAGAG
>URTB01000172.1 GCA_900550595.1 uncultured Collinsella sp. | reverse complement strand
CCGATGACAACCGCGTGGTCGTCAACATTTCCGTCATTATCGAGTACGGCGCCTATGCGCCCGCGATTTTCGACGACGTTAAGGCGCGCGTGACCGAGCGTCTGGCTGCGATGACCGGCCTTGAGGTGGCAGGCGTCAACCTGCGCATCGAGGACGTCATCACCCCCGAGGAGTATGAGCACCGCACCAACCAGCACGAGTAACCTACCAAAAAGGGACAGGTTTGTTTTGGCAGGTTTTATCTGCGAAAACGTTAAACGGCCGACCGCGCAAGCAAAAGCGTGGCCGGCCGTTTCTGTACGCTCCCGATGTAGTCATACCGCTCGTCTAACTAAGGGTTGCAATCCCCACGTTCCGCGTTACCCTAATGAGCGCATTGTTTCCAAATTGTTAACGAGGAGTTGCCGTAATGGCTGACGAGCGCGAAACAGAAAGCAAGGCATGGGCGATTGAGGCCGCCGCGGCAGAGGCGGCATCGCGAGCTGCCGAGGAGCTACATCGTCCTCCCGTGGTGCCGATGGAGCGCGTGGTCGATCGCACCGATATCGAGCGCGGCGAGCGTGCCGGCCAAAAGCGCAGCCAGGAGCCAGGCTTCCCGCGCTTTTTCGCCGAGCTCAATCTGGGTCTGATTCTTACGGCCTTTGCCATCGTTGCGTTTAAAACCCCTAATCACTTTGCTTTTGGCGGCACCTCGGGCGTGTCGGTTATTCTGTCCACGCTGTTCCCGACCCTGCCCGTCGGCGTCTTTATGTGGATTATCAACGCGGTTCTCGTCGTCTTGGGCTTTATCTTTTTGGAGCGCAAGGCAATCCTGTGGAGCGTCTTCGCCTCGTTTGCGCTGTCTGCCTATGTTTCGCTGTTTGAGCTCTTTATCCCGACCGATGTCTCGATGACAGGCGATATGTGGCTCGACCTGTGCTTTGCCGTGATTCTGCCGGCGCTCGGCAGCGCCATCGTCTTTGATATCGGCGCCTCGACGGGCGGCACGGACATCCTCGCCATGATCCTCAAGCGACGCACCACGCTCGAGATTGGCCGCGCGCTGTTGCTGGTCGATATCGGCATCGTGACCATCGCGGCCTTCTTGTACGGTCCGCGCGTCGGTCTGTACTGCGTGCTCGGTCTGTTTGCCAAGACGCTTGTGGTCGACAAGGCTATCGAGAGCATTCACCTTCGTAAGGTCTGCACGATCATTTGCTCTGAGCCCCTTAAGGTCGAGGAGTTTATCGTCAAGCATCTCAACCGCACGGCGACCATCAGCCGCGGCTACGGCGCCTTCTCGGGCAAGTGCGTCACGGTGATCATGAGCGTGCTGAGCCGTCGCGAGGCCGTGCAGCTGCGCCGTTATGCGCGCGAGGTCGATCCGGGTGCCTTTATCACGATCGTCGACAGCTCCGAGATCGTCGGCAAGGGTTTCCGCGGAACGAACTAACGCGGACGCACTCATCAAACAATCGAAAAGCGCCTCGCTCGTTGCAAATACGCCATCTAGGAGTATTTGTCCCCACATTAGGCGATAATGATGCCAAAGACATCGTTTGCGATCCAGGTGATTCGCTCTAGATACGAAGGGATGATTTCGATGTTCTGTTCGCAGTGTGGCGCTCCTATGGGCGATAACGACAAGTTCTGCGGTGTGTGCGGTGCTCCTAATGCTGGTGCTGCAGCTTCCACCCCTCAGGGTCAGCCTCAGCAATTTGTCCCTCAGCCTCCCATGAACGCGTCCAAGGGCTGTGTGGCTCAGGCGTTTGAGGATATGACCAAGACTCCGGGCGTGCTGCAGCGCGTGTGCCAGATTGCCTTTTTGCCGGCGCTTATCTGTGTTGTGTCGGTACTCGTGCTGTTCATCCCCGTTATCGGCGGTATTGCAGCTGCCATCGGCTTTTTGGCCGCCTACGTGGCGAGCGTGTGCGGTTCGGGCTTTGGCATCGAGTGGGGTCGCGACCTGTCGCTTAAGATCGATGACGGCATGGATCGTCCGTTGATGCGTTCCACGTCGTTTGGTCTCGGAATCTTTTCGAGCGTTATTTCGGTCGTGCTCGAGTTTATCGCTGCCATTCCCATTATCGGTGTAGTGCTTTCGCTGGTGGAGGGCGTGGTAATTGGCGCCGCGGGCTCGTATTCTTATTACGGCTCTTATGCGCTCGAGGCTGCGCTGTTTGGCTCGCTTGGCCTGCTTGTCCTGGCTATGATTGCCACGGCGGTCCTGGGGGTCTTCTTTAAGATGTTCGCCGACATTGCCGTGATGCACTTTGCGGTGACCGGTCGCGTCGAGAGCGCGTTTTCGCTCGATAAGGTTTGGGCAGCCTTTAAGAACAATAAGACCAAGCTGTTCTGCGCTTCGTTCCTTCCCGAGTTTTTGACAGGCCTGGTCGCCAACGTTGTCACATGGATCTTGACGGTCGTCTTTGGCGCCGTTGCCTCTGTCGGTATGTATAGCTACTACTATCGTCCTACGGGTATTGAGGCGATTGTTACCGGCGGTGGCATCACACTCGTGTTGTTCCTGGTTCTGGTCGCTTTTGTCACCGTATTTCTTACGGTCTTTGGCAAGATGCTCAAGCACCGTGCCGTTGGCTATTGGGTTGCACGTTATGCAAGCGAGTGGGCCGACGAGGACAAGGACGACGTCCTGACCTTTGTATTGCCCTTCGAGAAGAAGTCCGTTCCCTCGGGTTACAGTGCTCCGGATGTCGCGCCTGAGCCCAAGTCCGCGCCCGAGCCGGCGCCCGTGCCTGAGCCTGACCCCGCGCCCGAGCCTGCGCCCGAGCCCGAGCCGGCGCCCGAGTCGGCACCTGCACCTGACACGGCGCCTGCGCCTGAGCCGGTGCCCGAGTCAAGTTCCGACGAGGACCCTCAGGACGAGTAGCATGCCGCCTGCCATTTGGGGACGGGGCAGAAATGGTAGAAATAACGCTTGACAGATGAGCGGGGGCGGACGTTTCGACGCGTCCGCCCCCGCTTTGCTTTAGCCAGGCTGTTATGGATGGGTGTGACGACTACTCGTCGTGTTTCTCCTCGCGGCGAGCGGCGGCGCGGGCTTCGTGGATGCCCTTGATTGCGGCATGGCGAGCCGTGCGGGCATCATGGATGGCGTCGCGAGCCTCGGCGGTCGTCGCCTTGGCAGAGCGTAACTTGGCGGCCAGATCGGGGTTGGTTTCGGCGACCGCGGTGATCGCGGGACCGTCGAGCTCCTCTTGCGTGGGCTCGGCCAAAAAGTCGATAGCATACTGGGCTGCCACCATGGAGCCCTTGGCCAGCACGCTCTCGTCGATCTTGTAAAAGCAGGAATGTTGGGCGTACGTGGCGCCAATCTTGGGGTTGCGCGTACCTACAAAGGCGAGCACGCCCGGTACGCGGCGCAGGTACTCCGAAAAATCCTCGCCCGAAAGCGTGCCGCGATAATGGCCTTGACCGGCGGGACCCAGACACTTAATTACAGCCTGACGGCAGCGCTCGCTCGAGCCCGCGTCGTTTTCGACCTTGTAGTTGGCGATGGTGTAGTCGGTGAGCTCTGCCTCGG
>URTB01000171.1 GCA_900550595.1 uncultured Collinsella sp. | reverse complement strand
GGTCTTCCCGTTGCAGTTGCCGAGAATATCTACAACTGCGCCGCCGTGTGCTGCGCGGGCGAGCTTTTGGGTCTTACGGCCAAGAAGTATCTGCCCAACTATGGCGAGTTCTACGAGCGCCGCTGGTTTGCTCCGGCGCCCGCAGATCCTGTGTGGGTCGAGTTTGCCGGTCAGGGTCCGGTTCCGCTGGGTTCGGGGCTTGTCTACCGCTGCTGTGATGAAGGTGCCGAGGACATGGTGCTGGGCGTTGAGGTCTGCGAGGACCTGTGGGTGCCGGCGCCCCTTTCGACCGAGATGGCGCTTGCCGGTGCGACGGTGATCCTCAACCCGTCGGCCTCGGACGAGATTATCGGTAAGGCAGACTATCGCCGCAGCCTCATCTCCAATCAGAGTGCGCGCCTGTACTGTGCCTATGCCTATGCAGATGCGAGCGAGGGCGAGTCCACGACCGACATGGTCTTTGCGGGCGAGAACCTCGTCTACGAAAACGGATCTAAGCTCGCCGTCACGAAGCTCCTCACCTGCGATATGGCCGTCGCCGACGTTGACCTTGACCGTCTGGTTGCCGAGCGCCGTCGCTCAACGACGTGGACGCGCGCGGACGATGCGCCGGAGGCCACGACCGTTGAATTTTCGTTTGAGGGCGTGCTGGCAGACGAACCTGTCCTGCACGATGCACTCGGCATCGACCGTGTCTTCCCCCGCGCGCCCTTTGTGCCGGCTGACCATGGCGACCTGGCCGAGCGTTGCGAGACCATCCTCGACCTGCAGACCGCCGGCCTCAAGACCCGCCTTGCCCATACGGGTACCAAGGCTGCAGTCATCGGCCTTTCGGGCGGCCTGGACTCCACGCTGGCACTGCTTGTGACCGTGCGTGCCTTCGATGCACTGGGGCTGCCGCGCACCGGTATCACGGCCGTGTCCATGCCCGGCTTTGGCACGACGCATCGCACCAAGTCGAATGCCGAGTCGCTCGCCCGCGACCTGGGTGTGAGCTTCCGCGAGGTTTCGATCCACGCGGCCGTGGAACAGCACTTCAAGGACATTGAGCACGATCCGGCCGTCCAAGACGTGACCTACGAGAACAGCCAGGCCCGAGAGCGTACGCAGATTCTGATGGATCTGGCCAACCAGGCCGGCGGTTTTGTCATCGGCACGGGCGACCTGTCGGAGCTGGCGCTCGGCTGGGCTACCTATAACGGCGACCACATGAGTATGTACGCCGTTAACGCGAGCGTGCCCAAGACGCTCGTGCGTCACTTGGTGCGCTATGCTGCCGATGTCTTTGGCGGACGTATTGCCGAGACGCTGCTCGATATCCTCGATACGCCGGTGTCACCCGAGCTTCTGCCGCCCACGGGCGACGGCGAGATTGCGCAGAAGACCGAGGATTTGGTGGGCCCGTACGAGCTGCACGACTACTTCCTCTACTACCTGCTGCGTTTTGGCTTTGAGCCGGGCAAGATCTACCGCATGGCACTCAAGAGCTTTGAGGGCGTCTACGATGCCAAGACCGTCCACACGTGGCTGCGTACGTTCTACCGTCGATTCTTTGCCCAGCAGTTTAAGCGCAGCTGCCTGCCCGATGGTCCCAAGGTGGGCTCGGTGACGCTCAGCCCGCGCGGCGATTGGCGTATGCCGAGTGACGCTAGCTCGCGTCTGTGGCTTGCGCAGATCGACGCGCTCAATCCAGTTGACTAAGGTTGGCTAAATTGAACCAATACGGGGTTTGCAAGCGTTACACTTTTGCAATCTGATGGCCCGTATCGCGCGGCGCTCTTGTCGGAGCGCTGCGTTTTTTATATTGAAAGGTGGCACCATGCAGGCATCGCAGCGTCTCGACCGCTTTGGCGCGGAGGTCTTCGCCTCGCTCAACAACAAACTTCTCGCGCTGAAGGCCCAGGGCAAGACCATTTACAACATGAGCGTGGGCACGCCCGACTTTAAGCCGTACGGCCACGTGGTGGAGGCGCTCACACAAGCCGCCCAGGATCCCGAGATGTGGAAGTACGCCCTGCGCGACCTGCCCGAACTCAAGCAAGCCGTGTGCGATTACTATGAGCGTCGCTTTGGTGTCTCCGGCATTACGCCGTCCATGGTGCAGTCGTGCAACGGCACGCAGGAGGGCGTGGGCCATTTGGGCCTGGCCCTGCTCGATCCGGGCGACACTATTTTGGTTCCCGATCCGTGCTACCCGGTCTTTGAGGCGGGTGCCAAGATCGCCGATGCCAAGCTCGAGTACTATCCGCTGGTTGCCGAGCACAATTACCTGCCCTATGTGGCGGGCATCGATCCCGAAGTGGCCGACCGCGCCAAGTATATGATCGTGTCGCTGCCCGCCAACCCGGTGGGCTCGGTGGGCACGCCCGAGATCTACGAGGAGATCATCGCTTTTGCCCGCGAGCACGACCTGCTCATCGTCCATGACAACGCGTACTCCGACATCGTGTTCGACGGCGAGCCGGGCGGCAGCTTCTTGCAGTATCCCGGTGCGCTCGAGGTGGGCGTTGAGTTCTTCTCGCTCTCCAAGTCGTTTAACGTCACCGGTGCTCGCATCGGCTTTTTGGTCGGCCGCGAGGACGTGGTCTCTGCCTTTGCCAAGCTACGCAGCCAGATCGACTTCGGTATGTTCTTCCCGATCCAGAAGGCTGCTATCGCCTGCCTGAACGGTCCGCGTGATGAGGTCGAGGCGCAGCGTTTGAAGTACCAGGAGCGTCGCGATGCCCTGTGCGACGGTCTTGAGGGCCTGGGCTGGGAGCGTCCCAACGCGCATGGCTCCATGTTTGTGTGGGCCAAGCTTCCCGGTGGTCGCACCGATTCCATGACGTTTTGCGAGGAGCTCATGGAGAAGGCCGGTGTTGTGGTGACGCCGGGCGCGAGCTTTGGTCCTTCGGGCGAGGGACACGTGCGTATGGCGCTGGTTTTGCCGCCCGACCAGATCGCTTTGGCTGTCGAGGCCATCCGCGAAGCGGGCCTGTATTAGAAAGCTATTTCGGCTCGTCAATAGCTCGAAACCGATTTCGTGCAGTTATTTTACGAATTCTGCAAATAATTTCGGCAAACGGTCGATATTTGGCTGCGAATAGGAGCATAATCAAAGTCCCGATTGGATGTATTGGGATTACGGCAAGCCGCTCGGGTCGTTCCCGGGCGGCTTGTTTGTGGAGAGAGATGGGAGTTTCTAATGGTTAACGAGAAGAAGGTCGCTATTGTCGGCTGCGGTTTCGTCGGTTCGTCTTCGGCGTTCGCGCTGATGCAGAGTGGTCTGTTCTCCGAGATGGTTCTCATCGACGTGGACAAGAACCGCGCTGAGGGTGAGGCTCTGGATATTGCGCACGGCATGACGTTTGCCGAGCCGATGAAGATCTACGCTGGCGATTATTCCGATGTCGCCGACGCCGCCATGATCGTCGTCACCGCTGGCGCTGCCCAGAAGCCCGGCGAGACCCGCCTGGACCTGGTCAACAAGAACGTTAACATCTTTAAGTCCATTATCCCCGAGATTAAGAAGTCCGGCTTCGACGGCATTCTGCT
>URTB01000170.1 GCA_900550595.1 uncultured Collinsella sp. | reverse complement strand
TTCGTCGGCAGCGTCAGATGTGTATAAGAGACAGACTCCACCCCCTAACTATTGGGCGCCACCCCCGAGCATATGTTCGAAAACACAATATGTTGTGTTTAACGCAAAGGCGGGATGCCACCTGTAGCACCCCGCCTTTCAACCTCAACCTTCAAGTTGACCTTGAGGCGATTTTTACGTCCCTTTACATCCCGTTCACATCGCCCCCAAACTCTCCCACGCGCGGCATGTGCACCCCGCCGCGCCATTGGCCGGTGGCGCAAAATGGGACGGACCCCCGATTGCCAAAACGTGCGCAACAGCACGTTCCAGCAATCGGGGGTCCGTCCTCGGATAGCATGTAATCGCAGCTCAGCAGCGTATTAGCGATGTGCCAGCGGGTGGGCCGCCAGGTAAACCTCAGTCAGCTGCGTACGATCGACATGCGTGTAGACCTGCGTCGTCGATATATCGGCGTGTCCCAAGATCTCCTGCAGCACGCGAAGGTCCGCGCCGCCCGCGAGCATATGGGTGGCAAAGGAATGGCGCAACGTGTGCGGATGGAGTCCCACCAACCCCACCTGGCGTCCGTAGCGCTCGCATATGACGTGAACACCCTGACGCGACAGACGCCCGCCGTTCTTGTTTAAAAAGACCGCCGGCGTCTCTGTCCCACGAGCATGAGCCGCCAGAAGTCGGCGCCCATCACATATATAGTGCGTCAGGGCACGCGCCGCGCTTCCCACCAAAGGGACCAGACGCTCCTTGGAGCCCTTGCCGCGAACCAGCACAAAGCCGTCATCGGCATGGATATCACTCACATCGAGCCCCACCAGCTCGCTCACGCGCAGGCCGCACCCATACAGCACTTCCAAGATAGCGCGATCGCGCAGACCCATCTCACCATCCGGAAAATCCTGGTCGAGCAATGCCGAAACATCCTCCACCGAAAGGCACTCCGGCAGGCGCTCGGCCTTTTTTGGCAAACGCAACGCCGCCGTAGGATTTTGGGTCACGGCCCCATCGCGCACCAAAAAGGCATACAGGCCTTTGACGGCAGCGAGCGCGCGCTCCACCGAGGCATCGGAATAGCCCCCATCGCGCCGATCGGCGATAAAGTCCTCAATGACCCGCCGACTCACGTCCTCAAAGGACGCAATGCCCGTCCGCTCCAGATATGCACAGTAGGTCGTCAGGTCTCGGCGATAGGCGGCAATCGTGTTACGCGCCAAGCCCCGCTCGACTGCAAGGTAATCAAGAAACTCCCCCGCCGCCACAGCGAGCGGCGAAGGAGCTTTTCCGATATGTTCCCGGTTCGCCGGCAACCTTAGTCCATCGCACGATTCATGGGCGTCACCTGTAGGCGATCGACGCCCTCATGCTGGCCAATCGAGGCACGCACGAACTCTCGGAATAGCGGCTGAGGATTGGTGGGGCGGCTCTTAAACTCGGGGTGAGCCTGGGTGGCCACGAACCACGGGTGCACATCGCGCGGCAGCTCGACCATCTCGACCAGACGCTCATCAGGCGAAAGGCCCGAGATGACAAGACCGGCGTCCTCGAGCTGATCGCGGAAGGCATTGTTGAACTCAAAACGGTGACGGTGGCGCTCGTAGACAAGCTCCTCGCCATACGCCTCACGCGCGAGGGTATCGGCAGCGAGCTTGCACGGATAGGCGCCCAGGCGCATGGTGCCGCCCTTCTCGGTCACGTCCTCCTGCGAGCTCATCAAGTCGATGACGCTAAACGGACCGTCCGGATCAAACTCGGAGGAGCTGGCACCGGCAAGGCCGACAACGTTGCGGGCGAACTCGCACACGGCAACCTGCATACCCAGGCAAATGCCCAGATACGGAATCTTGTACTCGCGAGCAAACTCGGCAGCAAGGATCTTGCCCTCCAGGGCGCGCTTGCCAAAGCCGCCGGGAACCAGGATGCCCGATGCGTCGCCCAGAACCTCATTGACGTTTTCGGCATCGAGGCTCTCACCATCGACCAGCTGCACATCTACGTGACGATCGTAGAAAACGCCCGCGTGATGCAGGGCCTCGATAACCGACAGATATGCATCGGGAAGCTGGGTGTACTTTCCCACGACGGCAACCTTAACCTTATCGGCGTGATGGTTGGCATGGTTTTGCTTGCGCAGGAACTCATTCCATGCGCTCATATCGCGCTCGCGCGGATCGAGGCCAAGGCGCTCGCAAATGCGCAGGTCAAAGTCCTGCTCCGCGAGCAGCTGCGGCACGTCGTAAATGCTCGCGCAATCCTCGTTGGTAAAGACACAGTCGGTGTCGACGTCGCAGAAACTCGCGATCTTGCCGCGGATAGCGTCATCAATATGGTGATCGGAGCGCAGCACAATAATGTCGGGCTGGATACCAAAGCTGCGCAGCTCCTTGACGGAGTGCTGCGTGGGCTTGGTCTTAACCTCGTGGGCGGCGGCGATATAGGGAACGAGCGACACGTGGATGTAGCAGACGTTCTCGGGGCCGGCCTCCTTACGGTACTGGCGGATGGCCTCGACAAACGGCTGCGACTCGATGTCGCCGATCGTGCCGCCCAGCTCGGTGATGACTACATCGGAGCCGGTCTGCTCCTCGATGCGGCGGAACTTGTCCTTAATGGCATTGGTGACGTGAGGAATCACCTGCACGGTACCGCCCAAAAAGTCGCCGCGACGCTCGCGGGCGATTAGGCTTTTGTAGATGGCACCGGTCGTAAAGTTGGAATCGCGGGTCAGGTTCTCATCAATAAAGCGCTCGTAATGACCCAGGTCCAGGTCGGACTCGTAACCGTCCTCGGTAACGAAGACCTCACCATGCTGGAAGGGGCTCATGGTACCGGGGTCGACGTTCAGATACGGGTCGGCCTTCTGCATCGTTACTTTGTAGCCACGCGACTTGAGCAGACGGCCCAGCGAGGCCGCGGTGATACCCTTGCCCAGGGACGAAACCACGCCACCGGTTACGAACACATGCTTGGTCATATTGAGTTACCTGCGCTTCCCGTAGAAGTTGTTTATCCACATCTTACGGGTCTTCATTGTAATACTCGCACCACGAACCGTTCGCAATTTTTCTCGCGTGCGATTGCATTTCTCAATCTTGAAACAAAACGCCGCCCGGTTTCCCAGGCGGCGTCGCTATGGCAAGGATTACATGATGCTATCGATCAGCAACCTCGTCTTCGAGCATTTCTTGAACGAGCATGCCGGTACGGACGCCCTCAAGATACCACTTGCCACGTTCGGTGAGGCAAATGCCATTTGCAAGCTGACCGCCGTCGTCGCTATAACGCGAGACGACATCAATCATGCCTTCGGAATCCAAGCGATCGATTGCGGCGCGGGCACGATACGGCGAAACCCCCACGCGCTCGGCAAGCGTTTTGCGCGAGAAACCATACGGCCCGCCATTGTCTTCGGTTTGCTGGTCGATCTCCATCAACACCAGCACCTCGACACGCTTCATATCGTTGACACTCGCACGGCCCTTGCCCGCCATAGCAGCCTCCTCAAACCGAGCACGAGCATCTAACGCGCCGTGCGCGACCGACACACCTCACGATGGCAGGTAATATCCATCATGCGGCATCCCGCTAAG
>URTB01000169.1 GCA_900550595.1 uncultured Collinsella sp. | reverse complement strand
ACCTTCACTGTCATGATCGGCAGGGCATCGTCGGCCTCAAACTCCCATGCAGCGCCGCCGCGACCACCAAACGTCCAGATACAAAAGGCAATCACCAGCACGGCAAGCACCGCAAAACCAATCGCGACAAGGCCATGGTGCGCACGGCTTTCCTCGGCCGATACATCCCATTGCGTCTCTCGATATAGATGCTTGTCTTCCATGTTCGCCTCCCCATGGACATGCTCATCGCGTCAATCGTACCCATTCAGGCTATACTTGAGCCCACCACATAAACGGGGAGCTTGCAGGACAAGACGGCAGGCTGAGACTGGGCGCGCCCGCCCTGACCCGCAAACCTGATATGGGTAATGCCAACGAAGGGAGCCGTGCCAATGAGCACACAGACCGAGCCCAAGCTCGTCACGCAAATCGACTTCGCCCGCGCCGGGCAGATCACACCGCAGATGAAGGAGGTCGCCGAGCGCGAGCATCGCGACCCCGAGTACATCCGCGAACGCGTGGCCGACGGCCGCATCGCCATCCCCGCCAACATCGTGCACATCAAAAAGGGCATGCGCGCCTTTGGCGTCGGCGAGGGCCTGTCCACCAAGGTCAACGTGAACCTGGGCATCTCGGGCGACAAGGCCGACGCCGCCGAGGAATGGAAGAAGGTCAAGATCGCCGAGGACTTTGGCGCCGACGCCATCATGGACCTCTCCAACTCGGGCAAGACACGCCAGTTCCGCCAGCAGCTCATCGACGAGACGCCGCTCATGGTGGGCACCGTCCCCATGTACGACGCCATCGGCTACATGGAAAAGCCGCTGGTCAAGCTTACCAAGGACGACCTGCTCGAGGTCGTGCGCGCACACGCCGAGGACGGCGTGGACTTTATGACCATCCACTGCGGCATCAATAAATCGGTCATCAAAACTTTCAAGGAGACCGGCCGCCTTATGAACATCGTCAGCCGCGGCGGCTCGCTGCTGTTTGGATGGATGGAGGTCACCGGCAACGAGAATCCGTTCTACGAGTTCTACGACGAGGTGCTCGAAATCTGCCACGAGTACGACGTGACCATCTCGCTCGGCGACTCCTGCCGCCCGGGCTGCCTCTACGACTCCAACGACGCCACCGAGACCGCCGAGATGATCGAGCTGGGCAAGCTGTGCAAGCGCGCTTGGGCCGCGGGCGTCCAGGTCATGGTCGAGGGTCCGGGTCACATGGCGCTCGATGAGATCGCCGCCAATATGAAACTGCAGAAGCGCCTGTGCCACAACGCCCCGTTCTATGTGCTCGGGCCGCTGGTGACCGATATCGGCGTGGGCTACGACCACATCACCGCCGCCATCGGCGGCGCCATCTCCGCCAGCTCCGGAGCCGACTTCCTGTGCTACGTGACGCCGGCCGAGCACCTGTGCCTGCCCAACGCCCAGGACGTGCTCGACGGCCTCATGGCCACCAAGATCGCCGCACACGCCGCCGACATCGCCAAAAAGGTGCCCCACGCCCGCGACATGGACGACAGGATGGGCCAGGCACGCCGCAAGCTCGACTGGGACGCCATGTGGAAGTGCGCGCTCGACCCGGTCACCGGTAAGAAGCGCTACGAGGAATCCCCCGCCGCCACCGAGGGCACCTGCACCATGTGCGGCAAGATGTGCGCCGTCCGCACCGTCAACAAGGTGTTCGAGGGTACGACGATCGATCTCGGCATGGAGGACTAGCCTTATCGCCGCGATCGCCTATGGCTCGCCGCAGCACCTGCCAATTGTTAACCTGTGAACATTTGCTTGCATTTGCGTAAAGATTGCATCGCCCGCCCGGGTTCGACATAGAGTCGGCCCGGGCATCTTTATAATGCGGGGTAAAAGACCCATTTGAATCCGACCAGACAAGGGAGCGAACATGGATCGCAGCAAGGTACCTGCCGTTCTATCCATCGCGGGATCCGATTCCAGCGGCGGTGCCGGCATTCAGGCCGACATCAAGACCATCACGGCGCACCGCCTGTATGCCGAGACGGCCATCACAGCCATCACAGCGCAAAACACACTGGGCGTTACCGCCGTGCAGAACATCTCCCCGGATATTGTCGCGGCGCAGATCGATGCCGTTTTTGACGATATTCGACCCAGTGCCGTCAAGATCGGCATGGTTTCCTCTGCCGAAATTATCGAGGTTATCGCCGACCGCTTGAGCGCCTGGGACGCACAAAATATCGTCGTCGACCCCGTCATGGTCGCCACCTCGGGTGCTCGCCTCATTGCCGAGGATGCCGCTGAGGCACTCATCCGCCGCCTGTTCCCGCTGGCGACCGTTATCACGCCCAACATTCCCGAGGCCATGGCGCTGCTCGATTATGAGGTCGATTCCGAGCGCACGCAGCAAAATGCCGCCATGCTTCTCACCCGTCGCTTTGGCTGCGCGTCTCTCGTTAAGGGCGGGCATTTTGTCAACGAGGCCAACGATGTGCTAGCAGAGCCCGCGCCGCTCGATGACGAGGGCAACCATCTGGGCGATCCGCTCACCACGTGGTTCCGCCACAAGCGCATCGAGACCGGCAACACGCACGGTACTGGCTGTACGCTTTCGTCCGCCATCGCCTGCGCGCTGGCCCAGGGCATGGATCTTGCCGATGCCGTCAACGCCGGCAAGGCCTACCTAACGGGTGCTCTCGCCGCTGGCTTTGACATGGGCAAAGGCTCCGGGCCCGTCAACCACATGTGGCAATATTAAGATTCGCAGCCCAAAACCACCGCAAAGGGGACAGGCACCTTTGTGGCGGTTCCCACAAACATCTCGATCTGTAACAGTTAGAGTCCATTTTTCGGCCCACCTGTTACAGATTGAGACATTCAAATTCCGCTGAGAGGAAAATCTCGATCTGTAACAGTAACTCGGCAAAATCGACCCTAGATGTTACAGATCGAGACAAACGACCGATATCGACCTAAATAATCTCAATCTGTAACATCTAGCCCGTTTTCGGCCTTACAGCTGTTACAGATCAAGACAAACCAACGAAACAAGCCACCGCAAGGGGAACTTTTGTACTGCTTTGGGTCGCGCTACGCTCCGAGCATCTCTTTGAGCTTGGCCGCCACGGCGTGGCCCAAGCTCTCATGGCTTTCGGGCATCATGTGCAGATAATCGATATCGCCCGGCTCGGCAAAATCAGCGGCATTCAAAAAGTCGCAGCCAAACTGCTTAGCAGCATACGCATAGTATTCGGCAAAATGCTCCGAGGCCTCGACGGAGCGCTCGTCAAAGTCGGTCATGTACACATCGGCGATCTGCGGCTTGATCTTGATAGGAGCCATCAGCAGAATACGCGGGCAGGGCGCGGCTTCGGTCCAGGGAAACGCGCGGACGGTGCGAATCAGCGCCATGGCACCGTCAGCGATATCGGCAGCCCCCACGTTAAAGACCGTCTTGCAGTCGTTGGTGCCCAGCATAATCACGATGGCATCCAGCGGCTTATGGGACTCGAGCAGCATCGGCAACGCGCGGATGCCGTTGAGATTAGTGTCCAGATGGCACATGTCGTCACGCACCGTCGTGCGGCCGTTGAGGCCTTCCTCAATCACGTGCCAGCCCTCGCCCAGGTCGCGCTGGGCCACGCCGCACCAGCGCACATCGT
>URTB01000168.1 GCA_900550595.1 uncultured Collinsella sp. | reverse complement strand
CCTAGACCATGAGTGATACCGCATCCGCAGCACCCCGCGTGCCCAAGCGCGTCGCCGCCGTCATTCTCAACTCGCTCAAGGGCGGCGTGGTCCCGCGCATCGGCCTTCCCTACATCACCGTAGGGCGCGAGGTCGAGATCCGCGCCCTGCTCACCGACCTGAGTCTCATCGCCGACGGTGGCGCGAGTTTCCGGTTTCTAGTCGGTCGCTACGGCGCAGGCAAGAGTTTTTTGCTCCAGACCATCCGCACGCACGCCATGGGCGAGGGGTTCGTCGTCGCCGATGCCGACCTATCCCCTGAGCGCCGTCTGCAGGGCGGCCAGGGACAAGGCCTTGCCACCTACCGCGAGCTCATCCGCAACATATCGACCAAGACGCGCCCCGAAGGCGGTGCGCTCAACCTTATCCTGGATCGTTGGGTCGCCTCGTGTGCCGATGCCGACGAGTCTGCCGTCAATGCCCAACTGGCCCCGCTCGAGGAGATGGTCCACGGCTTCGACTTCACCCGCATGCTCTGTCGCTACCGCGCGGCCGTATCCGAGGGCGACGAAGAGGCCATGAGCCGCGTGACCAAATGGATACGCGGCGAGTACCGCACCAAGAGCGAGGCGCGCGCCGAACTGGGTTCCTCAACCATCATCAGCGATGACGACTGGTACGACTACGTTAAGCTCATTGCGCGCTTTTTGGTCTGCAGCGGCTACAAGGGTATGCTGGTGCTCATCGACGAGCTCGTGAATCTGTATAAGATTCCCAACGCCATCACGCGCCAGTACAACTACGAGAAAATCCTGACCATGTACAACGACACGCTTCAGGGCAAGGCGCAGTACCTGGGCATGATCATGGGCGGCACGCCAACCTCCATCGAAGACCGCCGCCGCGGCGTGTTCTCCTACGAGGCCCTGCGCAGCCGTCTCGCTCAGGGCCGTTTTGCGCGCGATGACCTCAAAGACATGCTCGCGCCTATCATCCGCCTGCAGCCGCTCACCTACGAGGAGCTGCTGGTGCTCATCGAAAAGCTCATGCAAATCCATGCCGGCTACTTTGGCTGGACGCCCACGCTTACCGAGAACGACTTGGTGGACTTCCTCAAGATCGAGTTCGGTCGCGTGGGAGCCGACACGCACCTGACGCCCCGTGAAGTCATTCGTGACTTTATCGAGCTGCTCGACATCCTATGCCAAAACCCCGACGCCAACGTGGCCGAGCTACTGCAAAGCGTCGGCGGCGACGCGCTGGCGCCGGCAGCCGCAACAGGCGACACCGATACCGCAGGCGGCGACCGTAACTTCGCCGAATTCACCATCTAACCCGCCAAAAAGGGACAGGTTTATTTTGGCAGGTTTTATCTAGGCAAACGTTGAAGCAGTCATGCAGCAAGCCACTGCCCACCGCGTTGAGAGATTCGCTTTTGAAAGGAGGCCTCGTGAACGCCTTTGACCGCTACGCCCCGTTTATCCAAGACTTCATCTACTCCCACGATTGGGAGAGCCTGCACTCCATTCAGGTTGCGGCGGCAGATGTCATCTTTAACACGCAAGATAATGTGCTCCTGACGGCATCCACGGCTTCCGGCAAAACCGAAGCGGCCTTCTTTCCTATCCTGACCGAGTTTTGGGAGAACCCGCCCGCAAGCGTTGGCGCCCTCTACATTGGCCCCCTCAAGGCACTCATCAATGATCAGTTCGTCCGTCTCAATGACCTGTGCGAAGAAGCCGACATCCCCGTCTGGCACTGGCATGGCGATGTCTCGCAGTCGCACAAGACCAAGCTCATCAAAAAGCCGAGCGGCATCTTGCAGATTACGCCCGAGTCGCTCGAGGCACTCCTGATCCATAAGCACATGGCGATCCCGCGCATGTTCTGCGACCTGCGCTATGTGGTCATCGACGAGGTCCACTCGCTCATGCGCGGCGACCGTGGCGGGCAGACGCTCTGCCTTATCGAGCGACTCTCGCGCATGGCCGGCGTGCAGCCTCGACGCATTGGCCTTTCCGCCACCATCGGCGACCCCGAGCGCACGGGCGCTTTTCTCTCACAGGGAACGGGGCGCGACTGCGTTATCCCCCGCTTTGAAGAACCGAGCCGCGTGTGGCGCATCTCCATGGAGCACTTCTACAACTCTGGTCCCCAGGCACAGCAGCGGGGATTCGAGAGCATGGGTCCTCAAGAGGCCGAAGTGCTTGCGTGCGAGCGCATTGAGGCAGCGGCACCCGCGGCACTGCCCGTCAGCACCCAAGACATGCGCCATAGCGGACAACTCACACAGGAGGAACGCCGCCAACGTCGCGAGCAGGCACGGGGCAAGGCTGCCCCCAAGGACAGTCGCGCTTCCTCGGCCCCCGAGGGCGAAGTCGACATCCCCCGGGCCACCGAGCAGACGCTCCTCAACCCCACCGACACCGCGCCCGACAACGCCGACCCCGGCATGGGCTATATCTTCGAACACACCCGCGGCCGCAAGTGCCTGGTCTTTGCCAACTCGCGCGAAGAGGCGGAGGCCGTATGCTCCATGCTGCGCAGCTACTGCGAGAGCCGACACGAGCCCGACCGTTTCCTCATCCATCACGGCAATCTTTCGGCATCGTTGCGCGAGACAGCCGAGGAGCTTATGCGCGACGAAGAACAGGCACAGACGACCGTCACCACCTCTACGCTTGAGCTTGGCATCGATATCGGCCGTCTGGAGCGCGCCTTCCAGATTGACGCGCCGTTTACCGTCAGTTCCTTTTTGCAGCGCATGGGCCGCACGGGACGCCGCGATCTTCCGCCCGAGATGTGGTTTGTCATGCGCGAGGAAGAACCCGAGCCGCGCACGATGATGCCCGAGACCATTCCGTGGAAGCTCCTGCAAGGCATCGCGCTCGTGCAACTCTATCGCGAGGAAAAATGGGTCGAGCCGCCCGAGCTCGATCGACTCCCCTACAGTCTGCTCTACCACCAGACCATGTCGACCCTCGCCAGTACCGGAGAGCTCACGCCGGCCGAACTTGCCCAGCGCGTGCTCACGCTCAGCTATTTCCACCGCGTCTCGGCCGATGACTATCGCGTACTGCTGCGCCACCTCATCAAGATCGACCACATCCAGGTCACCGAGGGCGGTGGGCTCATCGTGGGTCTCGCGGGCGAGCGCATCATTAACAACTTTAAGTTTTACGCCGTGTTCCAGGAAAACGAGGAGTTCACCGTTCGCAGCGAGTCGGCCGAGTTGGGCACGATCGTCAATCCGCCACCGCCCGGTGAGCGCATCGCCATCGCCGGACACTGCTGGATTGTTGAGGAAGTGGACTGGAAGCGCCATACCGTCTTTGCCACGCAGGTCAAGGGCCGTGTGCCGGCCTACTTTGGCGACTGCCCCGGCGACATCAACACACATGTGCTCGAACGCATGCGCAAAGCGCTCAATGAACATGCCGCGTATCCGTACCTTATGGGTAACGCGCGGGCCCGCTTGGCGCAGGCTCGCCATACGGCCGAGATTTCGGGCGCGGGAACCAAGCCACTCATCAACCTGGGTGGCGACACCTGGGTACTCTTCCCCTGGCTGGGCAGCTACGCCTTTTTGGCACTCGAGCGCATGCTCAAGATTAAGTGCGCCGCGGAGCTGGGCCTTCGCGGACTCGACCCATCGCGCCCGTACTTTATGCAGT